>CAZKFU010000150.1:0-3828 GCA_964552165.1 uncultured Acidimicrobiaceae bacterium | reverse complement strand
CCAAGTACGCCGCCTATCCGATCGAGCGCGGCAAGCTCAGCGTCGACGTCGCCTTCTGGGGAGGGCTGATACCGGGATCGGAGCGTCACCTCCCGGCGCTGGTTGAGGATGGGGTGTGCGGCTTCAAGGCATTTCTCGTTGAGTCCGGGGTCCCCGAGTTCCCACCCATGTCACCGGAGCAGTTGGCTTCGGTCCTTCCCAAGGTGGCGTCGCTCGGCGTCCCCTTGCTGCTCCATGCCGAGGACCCGGCGCGCCTGCACCCCTTTGGCGACAACACCCGCTCCTACCGTGCCTATCTGGAGTCGCGACCACCCGAATGTGAGGGCGAGGCGATAGCGGTGGCAGCCGCGCTCTCCAGCGCGGCGGAGGCGGCCATCCATGTTCTCCACATCTCGTCGACCGAAGGGGTGGAATCGCTTGCCTCGGGACCGCCAACGCTCAGCGGCGAAACCTGTCCCCACTATCTCTATTTCTGCTCCGAGGAGATCGAGGACGGTGCCACCGTGTTCAAGTGCGCTCCACCGATTCGTGATCGCCTCAGCCGGGAGGCTCTGTGGGAGGCCTTGATCTCGGGGGCTCTCGCCATGGTCGTGTCCGACCACTCACCGGCGCCGGCGATTGCCAAGTCCCTCGAATCAGGTGACTTTGCCACGGCTTGGGGTGGGATCTCGTCGCTCCAGCTTCGGCTTCCCGTCACCTGGACCGGAGCCGCGGCACGAGGTGTGCCGCTGGAGCGATTGGTGGAGTGGCTGACAGCGGCGCCGGCGCGGCTCGCCGGGCTCGATGATCGCAAGGGCGCCATCAGGACGGGCGCCGACGCCGATCTCGTGATCTGGGATCCCGACGGCCAGACCGAAGTTCGAGGCTCTTCCCTCGAGCACCGTCACCCGATCACTCCCTATGAGGGCGCCACGCTGCGGGGCCGGGTGCACACCACTGTCCTCGGAGGGCAGACTGTGTTCGCCGGGAGGAGAATGGTCACAGGAAAAGGAAGGATGTTGAGCCGCCAATGATCGACCTGGCTTCCGTGGCCGCCGGTGGGAGGATCGTCGCCAGCAACGATGAGTTCTTCGCTCCGGCCGCCAACTTGATATCGCTGACGGACCCGGTATGGCGGGACGGTGAGTACACCGAGCGCGGCAAGTGGATGGATGGGTGGGAAACCCGCCGCCGCCGTGACCCCGGCCACGACTGGTGCATCATCGCCTTGGGGATTCCCGGTCGAGTGCAGCGGGTCACCATCGACACCTCCCATTTCACAGGGAACTTCCCCGAGTCTTTCTCCGTCGAGGCGTGTGGTGTGGGTAGTGACGATCGGCTCGATGGAGCCGAGTGGGCCGAGCTCGTCGGCCAGACCGAGCTCGCCGGTGACTCGGTCTCGAAACACGAGGTGTTCGACCCGCATCGCGTCACCCATGTCCGCTTGAACATCTTTCCTGATGGCGGGGTGGCGCGTTTTCGGGTCGAGGGCACCGCTATCCCGGCGGTGGGCCTTGTTTGTCCCACCGATGGGCTCACCGACCTCGCATCCTCTGCGGTGGGCGGTGTCGGCGTCGATGCCTCGGACTCGTACTTCTCTTCGCCTTCCAACCTGGTTCGGCCGACCGCCCCGGCCGGGATGTGGGATGGCTGGGAGACCAGGCGCCGCCGGGGACCGGGCCACGACTGGGCGGTTGTCGAATTGGGCCTCCCCGGGGTTATCGAGGCCATAGATGTCGACACCACGCACTTCAAGGGAAACGCCCCGGGGTGGGTGTCAGTCGATGTATCAGACGGCGAGGGTGCCTGGTCGGAGGCGCTGCCTCGCAACCCCGTCGAGCCCGATGGCGTAAATCGGATTCCCCTTCCTGTTCCGGTTCCGGCGACGACGGTTCGCCTCAACATCCATCCCGATGGTGGAGTCGCCCGGCTCCGAGTCCTGGGACGGCCCGACCGCGGCGCCGCCGGCCAACGTCGGATCGAGTATCTCAACTCGCTGTTTGGCCAATTGGCCGTGGGGTTCTTCCACTCCGCCTGTGCCTCTTCCTCTTGGGTCGAGGCGATGCTGGCGGCGCGCCCCTTTGAGGACGTCGAGGCGGTCATGGCAGCCTCGGATGAGGCTTTCGATCAGCTCATAGAGGCGGATTGGCTGGAGGCATTTGCCGGCCACCCTCGGATCGGCGAGAAAGGTGACGCCGTTGCCAACGCAGAGCAGGCCGAGGTGGCCACCGCGGCACCCGCCACGCTCGAGGCTCTCGCCGACCTCAACCGTCGGTATGAGGAGAGATTCGGGTTCACCTACATCGTCTACGCCTCCGGCCTGACTGCGGCGATGATCGAGGAGGCGGCGGCCTCCAGGCTCGAGAACACCCGGGAGGAGGAGCTCGCCAACGCCGCCGGCGAGCAGCGGAGGATCACCGGGAGCAGACTGCTTCGAATGCTGTGTCAAGGAGAAGCCTCATGACCTCGCTGAGCACCCACGTCCTCGATACCGCCACCGGCGCACCGGCGGCAGGTGTCGAGGTGACCGTTGACGAGCTGATAGACGGTGAATGGACGGAGGTCTCAAAGGGAACCACCGACGTCAACGGTCGAGTGGTCAGTCTTGGCGCCCGGCTCGGTTCGGGAACCTTCAGGCTGGTATTCGCCACCGAGGAGTATGGGAGCCCGTTCTTTCCCCGGGTTCACATCGTGGTCAACCTCGACGAGGAGGAAGACCACTATCACCTGCCGCTTCTGCTGAGTCCCTACGGGTACACCACCTACCGGGGTAGCTGACGTGGCCGAGCTGGGGGCCAACCGATGGGGAAAGTCCGAGATTCGCCTGTCCAAGATCCACCGGGGGGAGGACGGTGACGACATCTCCGACATCACCGTCCAGGTCCTGTTGGAGGGAGACGTCGAGGCCGCCCACCTCCATGGAGACAACTCGGCGGTGCTCCCCACCGACACCATGCGCAACACGGTCTATGCCCTGGCCCAGGACCACCTGACCAAGAACCTGGAGGCGTTTGGTGTGACGCTGGGGGATCATTTCCTGGAGCGCCCCGACGTGCACCTCGCCACGGTGCGGCTCTCGGAGAGGATGTGGCAGAGAGCCACCGGCACCGGGTTTGTCAGGGGCAACGCCGAGAGCAGGGAGGCCCGCGTCCGCCGTGGTCGCGGCGAGACCCGCATCTGGGCGGGGATCGATGGGCTCGTGCTCCTCAAGACGACCGGCTCAGGTTTCTCCGGATTCCCCCGTGATCGGTTCACCACCCTCGCCGAGACCGAGGACCGGATCCTGTCGACCTCGGTGTCGGCCGAGTGGCAGTACCAGAACGTTCCCACCGACACCTCCGCCGCGTGGGCAAGGGTGCGGGAGGCACTGGTCGGCGCCTTCTTCGGCGAGCGGTCGGCATCGGTCCAACATCAGGGATGGCTGATGGCCCAGGCTGCTCTCGATGCGGTCCCCGAGATCGTCGAGGTGAGTCTCCGCCTCCCCAATCAGCATCACCTTCGGTTTGATCTCACACCGTTTGGGTTGACCGACCACCAGATCGTTTTCCACCCGGTTTCGGAGCCATACGGCGACATCGGGCTCACCGTGAGACGGTGAGAGGCCGCCCACTTCTCCCCGTTTTTCCCCTTTCCCTCCCACTCGTTTTCGCGCACGGGGTGCGTCAAATCCGAGCCGTTTGCTGCACGAGAACCGGGGGCTGGGATGATCCTCAGCCGATGTCGCGGCGACGGAGACCAACCAGCCCCAGGGCGGTGAGACCGGCAGAAATCGCCACCAACCACGCCAGGGGTGTCACCGCCAGCTCGGCGCCCGGCAGCTTGGGCACGTGTGTGAAGGGGGAGATGTCG
>CAZKFU010000149.1:0-3876 GCA_964552165.1 uncultured Acidimicrobiaceae bacterium | reverse complement strand
GCCACGCTCGAGCCGAACCGGTCGTAACCATGCAGCCTTGCGATCTCCTCGACCACGTCTGCCGGACGGGTCACATCGGGACGGAAGGTGGGAACGGTGACCGTGAGCGCATCTGCCTCCTCGACGTCGAGCTCGATTGAGCGGAGAAGACGCGCCGCCTCGGTGAGGTCCACCTCGTCGCCGAGAAGCTGCTCCACCTCGCGCGAAGTCACCGTGATCACCGCCCTCTCGACGGGCATGGACACCAGGTCGACGGCGCCCACCACCTCTCCCCCGGCCAGCTCGGTGAGGAGGCTCGTCGCTCTCCTGTTGGCCCCCTCGGTCGCTCCGGGGTCGACCCCTCGCTCGAAACGCGCCGATGCCTCCGACCTCAACTCGTGTCTCTTCGACATGTGGAGAATGGTTGGAGGATCCCAGTTTGCGGCCTCCATCAATACTCGGGTGGTGCCGGCCCCCACCTCTGAGCGGGCCCCGCCCATGGTCCCGGCAAGACTCGTCGGCCCGTCTCCATCGGCTATAACGAGATCGTCGGCGGTGAGGTCGCGGGTGATCCCGTCGAGAGTGGCGAGAGCCTCGCGCAAACGGGCGCGGCGGATCGTCAGGGTGGCACCGGAGATGGCATCGACGTCGAATGCGTGCAGCGGCTGGCCCGACTCCACCATTACGTAATTCGTGACGTCGACGATGCTGGAGATGGCCCGAATCCCGGCCTTGCGGAGCCGGTGTCGCAGCCAGAACGGAGCCGCGGCATTGGCCACACCGTGTATCTCACGCGCCGTGAAGCGCCGGCATCCGACGGTGTCGTCGACGGAGATGCTCACCATCGGCTTCCTCGAGCCCAGTGGCGGCTCTGGAGCTTGAGGTGTGTGGTACGAGACCCCAAAATGAGCAGCCAGTTCCCGCGCCACGCCCACCATCGACATGACATCGGGTCGGTTTGGGGTGATGGCGATGTCAAAGACCACGTCGGGGAGCTCGACCATTTCCGCAAAACTGGTCCCTATCGTCGCCGAGCCCTCGAGGACCATGATTCCCTCGTGGTCATCGCCCAGGCCGAGCTCGCGCTCGGAGCAGATCATCCCCGACGACTTCACTCCGCGTATGGTCCTCTCCCCGATCTCCAAGCCACCGGCGAGAGTCGCCCCCGGCAGCGCCACCGGGACCATGGCGCCGGCCTCGAAGTTCCAGGCGCCGCAGATGATCTCCAGCGTCTGGCTTCCGACGTCTACCGAGCACACCCTGATCTTCTCCGCATCGGGGTGGTCATCGACCGCCTCAACCCTCCCCACCACCACCTCGCTCCAGTCGGCTTCGAGGCGTTGCACAGCCTCCACCTCGTGCCCCAGAGAGGCCAGGGCGCTGGCGATCTTGTCGGGGTCGTTAGTGGGCAGCTCGACATATTCCTCTAGCCATCGCTGTGAGACTCTCATCGAGTGGCCCTCAGAACTGCTCGAGGAAGCGGAGGTCGTTGTCCACGAAGTGGCGGATGCTGTCGATCCCGTGTCGGACCATGGCCAGGCGCTCCACCCCCATACCAAAGGCAAAGCCGCTGACTCGAGTGGGGTCGTAGCCGACCGCCTCGAGAACGTTGGGGTCGACCATCCCGCACCCGAGCATCTCCAACCAGCCAGCTCCCTTGCAGACCCGGCACCCGGGATCGTTCCCGTCGCATGCGAAGCATGAGACGTCCAGCTCGGCGCTGGGCTCGGTGAAGGGGAAGAACGAGGGGCGCAGCCGGACCTCGGTCGAGGGGCCCAGGAACTCCTTGGCGAAATAGGCCAGAGTGCCTTTCAGGTGGGTGAAGTTGATGTCGGTGTCCACGGCCAGGCCCTCGATCTGAAAGAAGACCGGGAGATGAGAGGCATCGATGGTGTCGAGGCGGTAGGCGCGCCCGGGCACCACGATGTGGACTGGTGGGGGATGACTCTCCATCCACCTCACCTGGACCGTCGAGGTGTGCGCTCTCATCAAGGCCTCGTCGGCGGGGTCGCCGTAATCGAGGTACATGGTGTCCGACTCCAATCGAGCGGGATGCGTGGGAGGCGTGTTGAGAGCGTCGAAGTTGTACCAAGCAAGATCGGCCTCGGGCCCGGAGGCCACGGCGTAGCCGAGCCCGACGAAGATGTCCACGACCTCGTCGATGGTCTGAGTGATCAGATGGTGGTGCCCTCTCGGTATCCTCACCGAATCGAAACTGAGATCGAGGCGCTCGCCCTCGATCCGCTCTTCCTGATCCGCCTCCTCCAGATTGGCCCGTCGCCTCTCGATCAGATCGGTGATGGCTGCGGTCACCTCGTGGAGCTTGGCGCCCACCATCGGTCGCTCCCCGGCGTCGAGGCGACCAATTGCCCTTCTCACCTCTCCCACAGCCGAGCGTTCTCCGAGAAGCGCCTCCTCGACCTCCTTCAGCCCCTGAATCCCAGAGGCACCCTCCACGGCAGCTGGCGCCGCGGCGAGGGCCTCCTCGAGTCGGGTAAACGGATCCATAGGTTCGGGGAGGTTAGACCGCCTCGGGGGTGGCGCCTGGCGCGTTATCGCGGTGACGGGTGAGCAGGTAGGTGACTATTGCTGCGGCGGCGGCCACATTGAGGCTCTCGGCGCCGTCCACCATCGGGATCGATACCTCGACGTCGGCGGCGGCCAGGGCGGCCTCATCGAGACCCGATGCCTCCTCCCCCATGACCAACGCCCAACGGCCCAAGGGAACCGACTCGGGAGGACTGCCGCCGGAGACGACCGAGGCGACGATGCCGTATCCCTGGTCGGCGATATCGGCCAGCGAGCCGACCTGGGCCACCCCCACCCGGAACTGACCCCCAGCTCCCGCCCGCAGGGCCTTGGGCGACCAGACATCGGTGGTCCCGGGGCCGACCACCACGTCGATCCCGAATGCCGACGCCACTCGCACCAACGCCCCGGCATTGCCGGGGTCTCCGACCCCCCACAGAGCGAGAACGGTGTCAGTGACCGGTTGTCGGGCGCGAGGTATCGGAATCTCCGCCACCGGGCTCTGCGGAGCCTTCGTCCCGCTGAGCCGCCTCAGGGCATCGGAATCGACCGGGAACAGCGGGACCGTCGGGTCGATTTGCGGTGGCTCCTCCGCGAGAAAGAAGACCCGGGTGGGCGTTATCCCCGCGGATAGCGCCTCCTCGAGGAGCTTAGGGCCCTCGAGCAGGGTGCGGTTGGTCTCCCGCCGCTCTCGTCTGCGATGAAGCCTCGACGCGGCTGCCACCATGCCTGACCTACGGGTCCGGACCGGTTCGATCATCGCCTCAACCGAGGATGCTCCCTCGATATCAGTCCCGGCGGGCGGCCTCGACGAGTTGGGCGAATGCCTTGGGATCGTTGACGGCCATCTCGGCGAGCATCTTGCGATCGACCTCGATCTCGGCCGCCTTCAATCCCGCGATGAGCTGGTTGTAGGTCATGCCGTTCTGGCGGGCAGCGGCGTTGATCCGGGTTATCCACAGCTTCCGGAACTCTCCCTTGCGAGCACGTCGATCTCGATAGGCGTCCTGGAGAGCGTGCATCACCTGCTCGTTGGCGGTGCGATAACGGCGACTCCGGGCGCCCTTGTACCCCTTGGCCTTCGCCAGGACCTTCTTGTGTGACTTCTTCGCCTGGACGGCGCGTTTGACACGGGCCATGCCATACCTCCTTTGGGCTCAGCGTCCCAGCATTCTCTTGATGACCCGGGCGTCGCCGGGGGTGAGCTCGACGTCACCGGCGCGGCGGCGGAACACTTGCCTACCTTTGGCAAGTCGAAGATGCGCCTTGCCGGCCTGTTTGCGCATCAACCGTCCCGAACCGGTCACCTTGATCCGCTTCTTGGCGCCGCTATGTGTCTTCATCTTGGGCACTTGGCACCTCCTGTTC
>CAZKFU010000148.1:0-3894 GCA_964552165.1 uncultured Acidimicrobiaceae bacterium | reverse complement strand
GGCGCCCCGCTGCTGCGACAGGTGGAGAAGTCGGTGATGCTCTCGGTCATCGACAACAAGTGGAGAGACCACCTCTCCGAGATGGATTATCTCCGGGCTGGCATCGGGCTGCGGGCGATGGGCCAGCGCGACCCTCTCACCGAGTACCAGCGAGAGGCATATGACATGTTCTCCGAGTTGGTGGGGGCGGTGAAGGCCGACGCCGTCAAGTATCTGTTCCACGTCCAGCTCGCCAAGCCGGAGGCGGTAAGCCCCACGGCGTCAGCCGCGGCGAGCGCGGGACAACAGGCACCGCGGCGTCCCGCGAGTTCCGACAAAGTGGGTCGCAACGACCCCTGCCCCTGTGGAAGCGGCAAGAAATACAAGAGGTGTCATGGCGCCGCGTAGTCGGCGGGCGGTGGACGGCATCGAGACCGAACGCCCCAAATGACCGCCGAGATCACCGACCCCGGGGCCGCCCTGGCAGATCTTCGAGCCCGTCTTGCCGAGGCGCGCCGCTTTCTCGATCTCGAGACCAAGGCCCGAGAGCTCGACGAGCTGAGGAGTCGTGCTTCTTCACCAGACCTGTGGGAGGACCCCGATAAGGCGCGCCAGATCTCGCGCCGTCTTTCGAGGTACGAGGGTCTCTTCGAGATGATCGAGGGGCTGGAGAGGTCACTGGAGGATGCCGAGGTCCTGCTCGAGATGGCTGCCGAGGCCGGTGACCCCTCCACCCGGAGCGAGGCACTGGCAGAGCTGAGCAGCGTGTCGTCGATCCTCGACCGGCTCGAGTTGGAGTCCCTTTACTTTGACGAATACGACGAGAGCGATGCCATCCTCTCCGTTCACGCCGGGGCCGGTGGCGTCGACGCCCAGGATTGGGCGCAGATGCTGGTCCGGATGTACCAACGGTTCCTCGATGACTCCGGTTTCGATGTCACCGTGGAGGAGGTGACCGAGGGTGAGGAGGCGGGTATCAAATCGGCCACGCTGACGATCAAGGGCGACCGTGCCTACGGGACTCTGGAGTCCGAGCGCGGGGTTCATCGGTTGGTTCGGATCAGTCCCTTCGACGCCAATGCCCGCCGTCAAACATCGTTTGCCGGGGTCGACGTCGTGCCCGATCTAGGTGAGTCGGCCGCAGTCGACATCAGGGACGACGACCTGCGGATCGACACCTACCGCTCGCAAGGTGCGGGCGGGCAGCACGTGAACACCACCGATTCGGCGGTCAGGATCACCCATCTTCCCACCGGGATCGTCGTCCAATGCCAGAACGAGCGGTCCCAGCTCCAAAACAAGGCGCGGGCGATGACCATCCTTCGCTCGCGACTGGCCGAGCACGCCCGTCTCGAGCGCCTCGATCAGATCAGCGAGATCCGCGGGGAGCAAGGGGAGGCAGCATGGGGGAGGCAAATTCGGAGTTATGTGCTTCAGCCCTATCAAATGGTCAAGGACCTCCGCACCGACTTCGAGGTGGGGAACGTCCAAGGTGTCCTCGACGGCGAACTGTTGCCCTTCATCGAGGCGTATCTCCGGTGGCGTCGCGCCCGCTTCGAGTCGCGAAGTGATTCGGTATAGAAGGTCTCCCTGGTTAGCCTCTTGCCGAGCATGCCCGGGCTATATCGACCTGGGCAATCCTCTTACCCATGATTCGACTTCAGGATGTAACCAAGGTCTATGAAGGCGGGACGATCGCTGCCCGCGATGTCTCGTTGGAGATCCAGAAGAGCGAGTTCGTCTTCCTGGTAGGGCCGTCCGGGTCGGGAAAGTCGACCCTCATTCGATTGCTTCTCCGCGAAGAGCCGGTCACCCGCGGCACCATATGGGTCGCCGGAAAGGACGTCACCAAGCTCCCCAAGTGGAAGATCCCGTTTCTGCGGAGATCGATCGGAACCGTATTTCAGGACTTCAAGCTTCTCCCCTCGAAGACGGTGGGGGAGAACGTGGCGTTCGCCCTCGAGGTCCTGGGCCGGCCCCGGTCGGTGATAGCTCCCCAAGTGGACCAGGTCTTGGAGCTGGTCGGCTTGGCGGACAAGAGAGCCCGGCTACCTCGTCAACTCTCGGGCGGGGAACAGCAGCGGGTCTCGATTGCCCGCGCTTTTGTGAATAGACCCCCCATCATGCTGTGCGATGAGCCAACCGGGAACCTCGACCCGGCCACATCGGTTGGAATCATGAAACTTCTCGACCGGATAAACCGGACCGGCACCACGGTGGTGATGGCGACCCACGATCACGCCATTGTCGACGCCATGCAGCGGCGGGTGGTGGCGCTAGACCGGGGGGCGGTCATCCGAGACGACGCCACCGGTCGCTACGAAAAGGTCATTGAGCCATGAGCCGCGCCTTGTTCCTGCTCCGTGAGGCATTGGTCAACCTCCGACGCAACGCCCTCGTGGTTGCAGGTGCGGTGCTCGCCGTCTTCATCTCGCTGACGCTGGCCTTCGGGGCTCTGGCCGTGAATCGCATCCTGGCCACCAACACCGTTGCTTGGCAGGAGGGCGTCCACGTCATCGCCTGGCTCAGGGACGAGGGCGCAGGAGGGGCACCGGCGGCTTCGCACGGGACACTCCTCGCCGAGGTCAGGACCTGGGAGGAGGTCAAGGAAGCCGACTACATCGACAAGGCCGGGGCCTGGGAGGAGTTCCAGATCATCTTTGCCGGCAACGAAGGTCTGCTCAGCAATGCCAACCCGAGTCTGCTCCCCGCCTCGATACGGATCGAGCTGGTCGACATCGCCTTCTACCGGTCGGTCCAATTTCGTCTCAGCCAACAGCAACAGACCGTTCGTGAGGTGGCGGCACCCATCGAGACCATCGAGCAGCTGAAGACGCTCTCCGGGGTTCTCAACGTCCTGGGTATCGGGCTTTCCATCGTGCTTGGCCTGTCGGCGGTGATCCTCATCGCCAACACCATCCGCCTCGCCATCTACGCCCGACGCGACGAGGTTGCGATCATGAAGCTGGTGGGGGCGTCGAACTGGTTCATCCGCGTCCCCTTCCTCATCGAGGGACTGATCGAGGGGGTGGTGGGGGCGGCTTTGGCCGTTTTCACTGTCTGGGTGGCTGCCAGCAACCTCGAGAACGCCTTCTCGGAGATTCAGATATTCTCGCTCTACATCTCCGATGCCTTCTTCCTGCAGTGGGGCCTGATCTTCCTTGCCTTTGGCGCCGCCGCCGGGGTCGTGGGAAGCCTTCTCGGGCTGAGCCGTTATCTCCGTGAGGCCGACGGGGCCGCTAGCGGGTCGGAGACGACGAGCGCCTTCGCCACGGTGTGAGCGATGGCCGCCGCCGCCCTCAAGGTCGTCACCAGCAACCGTCGCGCCCGCCACGACTTCGAGATCTTCGATCGATTTGAGGCGGGGTTGGTGCTTTACGGCTCCGAGGTGAAGAGTCTGCGAGCGGGCCAAGCCAACCTCAAGGACTCGTACGGGCAGGTTCGCGACGGTGAGGCGTATCTCATCGGCGCTTACATCGCTCCTTACTCCATGGCGAGGGAGGGCGGGCATGAGCCGGAGCGGCCCCGGAAGCTGCTTCTCCACCAGCGCGAGATCGACCGAATCGCCGGTCAGATCGCCGAGAAAGGGCTGACACTCGTCCCGCTTCAGGTGTACTTCAAAGACGGCAAGGCCAAGGTCGAGTTGGGGCTGGGGCGAGGCAAGCGCACCATCGACAAGCGGCAGTCTCTAAAGGAGCGGCAGGCGAAAAGGGATGCCGACCGAGCCATGAGCCGGGCCCATCGCCGGGGCCGTACCCACTCCTGATGCTCACCGCGTCGCATGCGACGCGGTGAGCATCGAGAATCGGGATGGCTAGCCGCCGGCGCGACGTTATCCTTTGAGGACAACTGAATCCCCTTTGGGGGTGAAACGGTTTCGACGGCGAGTGTTGAGGCGTCGGAAGCGAGCCGGGG
>CAZKFU010000147.1:1596-3909 GCA_964552165.1 uncultured Acidimicrobiaceae bacterium | reverse complement strand
CAAAGGTCGCCTCGTCGACGACCGGGACTCCCAGCTCCTCGGCCTTGGTGATCTTGGCCGCCCCCGGAGACTCCCCCGCCACCACGGCCGCCGTCTTCCTGGACACGCTTCCCACCGCCTTGCCACCGCGGTCCTCGATCGCCGCCTTCGCCTCGTCTCGGCTGAACCGCTGAAGCGTCCCGGTCACCACCAGGCTCACTCCGGCGAGCAGGTTGCCGCCGGCGACGGCGACGGGCTCCTCCTCCAACCTCACCCCGGCGGCCCCCAGCTTTGACACCAGAGCCTGGTTGTCGGGGTCGGCCGACCACTCGGCCACCCCTTCGGCGATGACGGGACCGATCCCCTCCACGTCGAAGATCTCGTCGGCCGAAGCCGCCATGAGCGCGGGCAAACCGCCAAAGTGCCGCACCAACTGCCGGGCAACGGTCCCCCCAACGTGGCGGATCCCAATGGCGGTGAGCAGTCGCGCCACCGGGCGATCCTTGGCCGCCTCGATGGCCGATGTGAGGTTGGCGACCGAGACCTCTCCCCACCCCTCGAACTCGAGCAGCCGCGAGGTGTCGAAGGTGAAGATGTCGGCGGGATCCTCGATGAGGCCTTCCCGAAGAAGCAGATCGATGGTGCGGTACCCCAGGTGCTCGATGTCCATTCCTCCCCGGGAGGAGAAATGGAAGAGCCATTCCCGAAGTCGGGAGGGACATGTGTAACCCCCGGTGCACCGTGCCACCGCCTCTCCGGGGGCTCGAACGATCGGGCTGCCACAGAACGGACAGGTGGTGGGCATCGACCACTTCTTCTCGTCCCCCGATCGTGCCGATTCGACGGGACCAACCACCTCGGGGATGACATCCCCGGCGCGACGCACGACGACCTTGTCCCCGATGCGGACGTCCTTCAACGCCACCTGGTCTTCGTTGTGAAGCGTGGCCAGGCCCACCGTGGCGCCGCCGACGAAGACCGGCTCCAACACCGCGAACGGGGTGGCGGCCCCGGTTCGCCCGATGTTGATCATGATGTCCTTGAGCACGGTCACCTGCTCTTCGGGTGGGAACTTGTAGGCGATCGCCCAACGGGGAGCTCGCGAGGTGTAGCCAAGGGTCAGCTGTTCCTCGATCGAATCGACCTTGATGACGACACCATCGGTCTGGTAGCTGCGGTCATGGCGCGACCTCTCGGCGGTCGCCACGTAGGTCTCCACCCCGGTGAGGTCTTGGAACGTTGCCGAATCTGGGTTCGTGCGCAACCCCAACGCTCGCAAGAACTCCATGGTCTCGCCGTGGGTGGCCAATGGAGGACCGCCCTCCATCACCCCCAGCTGGTAGATCCAGATGCCGAGCCTTCGGCCCGCGGTCACATTGGGGTTCTTCTGGCGGACCGACCCGGCAGCGGCGTTGCGGGGGTTGCCAAACAGCCGCTGACCGGCCTCTGCCTGCGCCTCGTTGAGCTTGTCGAAAGCGTCGTACGGCATATAGACCTCGCCTCGCACCTCGAGCAATGACGGAACGTCGCTGGCCATGAGACGAAGCGGCACCGAGTCGATGGTGCGCAGATTGGCAGTGACATCCTCCCCCGTGGTCCCGTCCCCCCGAGTGGCCCCCCGCTCGAAGACGCCGTTGCGATACGTGAGCACCACCGCCAACCCATCGATTTTTAGCTCGCAGCTGTAGGCCGACGGTTGCCGACCCAGGCCCCTCACCAGTCGGGCCTCCCAGGCCTCGAGACCGGACATGCTCTCGGCGTTGTCCAGCGAGAACAATGGCCTGATGTGCTCGACAGGGGCGAACAGTTCGGAGACCAGCCCTCCCACCCGCTGTGTCGGCGAGTCGGGAGTTATCAGCTCAGGATGCTCCTCCTCCATGGCCAGAAGCTGACGAAACAGGGCGTCGAACTGGGCGTCGGAGATGACCGGGTCGTCGAGAACGTGATATCTGTAGAGGTGCTCCCGAACCTCGGAGCGAATTTCCTCGATGCGCTCTTCCGCCGACATGGAACCGGCGACTCTAGATCTGGGAATGGCCCGTCGGGGAACGCCGGGCTGGTGCGCGCAGCCCTTTAATCGTCCTCGCCGTCGGGGAGGAGATGGCGAGCCAGATCCGGGCCGCCCGGAGCTGCCGCTCCATCCTTGAACTGCTCGAGGCGGCGATAGACCTCAGCAGCAGCGCGATGAAAGCCGTCGGGCAGCCCGGCGGCCTCGAAGGTGGCCGCTATCTCCTCCATCTCCGCGACCCAGCGCCACGCCTTGGCCGCCGCCCTGCCCAAGCCGGCGGAACGCTGACCGAGGTTTGGCTGTGATATCTCCCACTCGGCGTGGAG
>CAZKFU010000147.1:0-1586 GCA_964552165.1 uncultured Acidimicrobiaceae bacterium | reverse complement strand
ATTCTACACGACGCTCTTCCTTGTGGAGGGCATCGACCACTTCTTCGTGCACCGCCAACGCCTCGATCGAAGTCAGCAACGCCGTCGAACCTTTTGTCCAGGCGGCGTAAGCCACCTTCAACGCCGAGGCGGCTCCCACCGGGGCGTCGAGGGGCAATACCCCAAGGGGCCCACCCTCGAGGTGTCTGGCCACCTCTTTGGCGTCGTCGCCTGACAGATAGAGACGGGTGGTGCCCGATTGGCGTGGGGGTCCTCCGATGATGCCGCCGTCGACAAACCGGGCGCCTGTTCGCTCTAGCAGCTCGGCGATGCGACGCGTGGTTTGGGGGGCAATGGCGTTGGCGTCGACGTAGAGGCCGCCAAATCCCAGGTTCGCCACCTCGGCGGCGACCTCCACTGCGTTGGCCGGCGGGCACACGGAAATCACGAGGTCCGACCCTTCGACGAGGTCGGCGAGATGACGGACGTCCTCCATCCCCTCGGCCTCGGCGCGTGACCTGGTTTCCTCGCTGCGACCATCCGATGCCCAGATCACACGTGCTCCGGCGACGATTGCCGAGGCGCCCACTGCCGACCCCATCTGCCCCGGGTGGAGCAACCCGACCGTGACGGATTGGCGGGCCGGCGTCATCGAGCTCTGCTCAGACCGGCGCCGCGACGACACGGTTGGCTGCTGCGATCAACCCACCACCGAGCACCTCGTCGTCGATGTAGAAGGCCATCGTCTGGCCCGGCGCCACTGCCTCTTGCGGCATCTTGAAGACGACTTCGGCCCCCGACACACGCGCCGTCACCGGCTCACCGTGCGCCCGGTATTGGACGAGGACGTCGCCTTGGTGCGGCGAGGAGACCCAACTGAGCGTGGCAAGCTCGACCTGATCGGTGGACAGCTCGTGGCGACGGCCGACGACCACCGTCGAGGTCGCGGCATCGATGTCGACTACGTAGCGGGGCTCCCCCATGGCGATCCCCAGTCCGCGTCGCTGCCCGATGGTGAACCCGGCAATCCCCTCGTGGCGCCCCAGGGTCTGGCCACTGGTGTCGACGATCTCGCCGCCCTGCGTCGCCTCGGGGGCGACGGTGTGGAGAAACGAGCGGTAGTCGCGCTGTCCCACGAAGCAGATGTCCATCGATTCGGGTTTGACCGCCGTGCGCAGGCCGAGACCGGCGGCGATCCTGCGCACCTCGGGCTTGGTCATCTCTCCAACCGGGAAGAGCACACGCTGGAGCTCATTTTGGCCCAGCATCGAGAGCACGTATGACTGGTCCTTGGCCCTGTCGACGCCCCGACGCAGCCGCCACCGGCCCTGGTGGTGGTCGTTACGGGCGTAGTGCCCGGTGACCAGGGCTTCACACCCAAAATCGGCTAGACGCCCCAGCAGTTGATCGAACTTGACCGTCCGGTTGCACTCGATGCAGGGGTTGGGGGTTCGGCCCGAGGCGTAGTCGCTGACGAACCGGCTGACGACGCCGCTCTTGAACTCTTCGGTGTAATCGAGGACGTAGTAGGGGAGGTCGAGCTGCGCTGCCACCCGCCGCGCATCCTCGGCGTCGGACACGGTGCAACATCCAGCAGTCGGGGCCTC
>CAZKFU010000146.1:0-3929 GCA_964552165.1 uncultured Acidimicrobiaceae bacterium | reverse complement strand
CAGAGGCGCCGGGATGGCAGTGGTTGTCGACGAGTACGGAGGGACAGCCGGGATCGTCACGGTCGAGGACCTGCTCGAGGAGCTGGTCGGCGAGATCGAGGACGAGCATGACCCTCTAGACGAGCCAACTGGCACCTCCCCGGACGCCCGCACCTTGTCAGGAATGCTCCATCGGCACGAAGTGGAGGAACTGACCGGGTTTCAATGGCCCGAGGGTCGGTACGAGTCCCTCGGAGGTTTCCTGGTCGCCACGCTCGGCCGCTTCCCTCGCGTCGGTGAGGTCGTCCGATTTGCCGAATGCGGCTTCGAGGTGGACTCGATGACCGGGCACCGCATAGAGACGATCGTTGTCCATCCTCCTTCAGTCACGCCGGAGGCCAAGACGTGAGGTCGTCGTGAGTCTTTCTGCGCTTGCCTTGATGGCCCTCCTGCTGCTTGGCAACGGCTTCTTCGTTGCCGCCGAGTTCGCCTTGATCGCCTCGCGCCGCACCGTCCTGCGCAACGCGGATTCCTCGCGTCGGACCAAGGCCGCGCTAGCCCTCTCCGACCAGCTTTCTCTGAGCTTGGCCGCCGCTCAGGTCGGTATCACCCTCTGCTCGCTTCTGCTCGGCGTCGTGGCAGAGCCGGCGATCGCGTCCATACTCGAGCTGGGCTTGGGCGGCCTACCCGTCTCCCAGGCCGCCACCCATTCGATCTCGTTGGTGATCGCCCTCATCATCACCATCTTCCTCCACATGGTCATCGGGGAGATGGCGCCCAAGAACATCGCAATTGCCGCCCCCGAGAAATCGGCGCTCTGGATCGCCGTTCCCTTCCGCGCCTTCCTCATGTTGCTGCGGCCTTTGATCGCTTTCCTCAATTGGGTCGCCAACGCTGTGCTGAGACTGTTCAAGGTCGCGCCGGTCGACACGATCGAGACCACACATTCCGCCGACGAGCTGGCCACCATCATCGGCGCCGGACGCCAGGAGGGCGTGATCGAGGAGTTCACCCACCAGCTCCTCACCGGCGTGTTCGCCTTGACCGAGCGTGACGTATCAGAGGTGATGGTGCCCCGGCCCGACATCGTGGCTCTCACTGTCAGCGACACCATCGAGGACGTGGAGAGAGCCGTTCGCGAGACCGGCCACTCGCGCATCCCAATCCACGCCGGCGACCTCGACTCGGTCAAAGGTTTCGTCCATGCCAAGGATCTACTCGACCTGGCGGAGACCGCCGATGCCGCTCACCTCAGACTCGATCCTGCTCAGCTGCGGCCACTTCTCGTGGTCCCTGAATCGGCCTCGGTCCACGGCGTGCTCACCCAGATGCAAAGGACCCGCACCCATCTCGCGGTCGTCGTCGATGAGCACGGCAGCACCGTGGGGATAGTGACACTCGAGGACATAGCCGAGGAGCTGGTCGGCGAGATCCGAGACGAGCACGATCCCTTCGCCGGTGAGGAGATTCGTCGCATCGGCGTCGACCGCTTCATCGTCCATGGAAGCCTCCGCACCGACCGGCTGCGGCGTGTTGGCCTCGACATTCCCGAAGGCGAGTACGAGACGGTGGCCGGCTTCTTCATGGACCTCGTGGGCCGGGTGCCTTCCCCTGGAGACACCGCCCAGTTCGAGGATTGGGAGATGGCTGTGCGTCGAATGACAGGACGTCGCATAGATCTGCTGACGGTCACCAGGTCGATGCCCCCTGCGTCTCTGGAGAACCAGCAAGGTCCACCCGAGGCCCCGACACAACGAACCGACAAGTTCTCGGATTCACGGTAGGAGCCGCCGATGAGCTTTGATCCCCTTCCGATGATCAGGCTGGAAGGTGTGTCCAAGGTCTATCCGGGTGGGGCTTCGCCCGCCGTGACCGGGCTGAGCTTGGAGGTGGAAGAAGGCGAGATCGCCGTGCTGGTGGGTCCCTCCGGTTGCGGGAAGACCACCACGCTGAAGATGATCAACCGTCTCATCGAGCCGACTTCTGGTCGAATCGAGGTCGGGGGACGGGACGTGATGACCATCGACCCTTCAGAGCTGCGCCGGGGCATCGGTTATGTGATCCAACAGATCGGGCTGTTCCCTCACCGGACCATCGCCGAGAACATCGCCACCGTTCCCCGCTTGCTCGGATGGGACAATGCTCGGATCGACGCCCGCGTCAACGAGCTGATCGAGGTGGTGGATCTGCACGAGTCGATGCGGGATCGCTACCCCGCCGAGTTGTCGGGGGGTCAGCTGCAGCGTGTCGGGGTTGCCCGAGCCCTCGCCGTCGACCCGCCTGTAATGCTCATGGACGAACCCTTCGGGGCGGTCGACCCCATCGTGCGGGCCCGTCTCCAGGATCAGTTTCTCGAGTTACAGGCGCGCATCCGAAAGACAATCGTTCTGGTCACTCACGACATCGACGAGGCCATCAAGATCGGAGACAAGATCGCGATCCTCCAGACGGGTGGGGTGCTGGCGCAGTTCGACTCCCCCGCCGAGATCCTCAAGAATCCCGCCACCGATTTCGTTGCCGACTTCCTTGGCTCCGATCGGGGTCTCAAGCGGCTGGCGTTGATACCCATAAGCGCCGCCGAGCTCGACCCGGGACCCGTTCTCCCGGCCACGGCCATGGTCGCCGAAGCGCGGGAGGTGATGAGCCGCTATGGGGTCGATTGGATCGGTGTCGGCAGCGGCGGCCGACTCGATGGTTGGGTGCCGGCCTCGGAGTTGGATGCCCGCTCCGACCTCACCGGGATGCCGCTCCGCCGCTTCCGGGCCTGGCTCAGCCTCGACTCCAGCTTGCGCGAGGCCCTCGACACCGTCGTCAGCTCTCGCACCAGCGTGGCGCCTGTCTTCGACGGCGATCGCTACCTCGGAATGCTCACCGCGGAAACCATCGGGCGAGAGATCGTGCAGTGACCATCGACTGGAGGTGGGTAGTTGATCACACGAGTGACATGTGGCAGGCCACGGTTGAACACCTGACGCTAACCGCCATCGCCGTTGTCGCCGGGCTGGCAATCTCGTTGGTGTTGGCGGTGATCGCATTGAAATGGCGGCGAACGTACGCCCCCATCACCTGGATCACCGGGATCCTCTACACCATCCCCTCGCTCGCGCTGTTCGTCCTTCTCGTCCCCGCCTTTGGGCTCAGCGTGCTCACCGCTGAGATCGGCCTGGTCTCATACACGCTTCTCATTCTGGTGCGCAACATCGTTGCCGGAATCGACGGCGTGCCTGAGCATCTCACCGAAGCCTCCCGAGGCATGGGCATGACTCCCCGTGAGGTCTTCCTCCGGGTTCAGGTCCCGATGGCGCTGCCGGTGATCATCGCCGGGATTCGAATTGCCGCCGTCACAACGATCGGGCTGGTCACCGTCACGGTCCTGGTCGGCCAAGGCGGGTACGGAGTCTTCATTCTCCGCGGCATACGCCGCCAGTTTCTGACCGAAGCGCTTACAGGGACACTCCTCTCGGTGCTGATGGCGATTGCCGTCGACCTCGTCCTGGTCGGGCTGGAGCGCTGGACGACCCCATGGACGCGCAGAAGAGCGACGGCGTGATCGACTTTCTGATCGAGGTCGCCGCGTGGTTCGCCGACGGCGCCAACTGGACGGGCACCAGGGGCATCCCAAACCGGCTGTGGGAGCATGTGTCCATATCCGTGCTGGCAACGGCGGCCGCGGCAGTTTTCGCGCTCCCGCCCGCGGTGTGGTTGGGCCATATACGCCGAGGAGGAGTACTCGCCGTCTCGGTAGTCAACATCGGGCGGGCCATTCCCTCCTTCGGGCTGGTGGGTGTCATGTTCCCAGTCACGCTCTCCGTCGGCGTCCTCGCCAGCCCGCTCGGATATTGGGCCACGTTGATCGCGCTGGTGCTCTTGGCGATGCCGCCGATCTTCGTCAATGCCTACACGGCAATCCGGGAGGTGGATCCGGCCTTGGTAGAGGCAGCCAAAGGGAT
>CAZKFU010000145.1:0-3970 GCA_964552165.1 uncultured Acidimicrobiaceae bacterium | reverse complement strand
ATCTGGCTGAGGAAGAGCTTGGTCCGATCCTCCTGGGGATCGGTGAAGAAGTGCTCGGGGGTCCCCACCTCGACGATCGAGCCGTCGGCCATGAACACCACCCGGTTGGCGACCGCTCGGGCAAAACCCATCTCGTGGGTGACGACGATCATGGTCATCCCCGACTGGGCGAGCTCGATCATCACGTCGAGCACCTCTTTGATCATCTCCGGGTCGAGAGCCGACGTCGGCTCATCGAAGAGCATCACCTTGGGCTGCATCGCCAGCGCCCTGGCGATGGCCACCCGCTGCTGCTGCCCCCCGGAGAGCTGGCCCGGGTACTTGCGCGCCTGCTCGGGGATCTTGACCCGGGTCAGCACCCCCATCGCCAGCTCCTCAGCGTCCGCCTTCGGGGTGTGGCGGACCTGGCGCGGAGCCAGCGTCACGTTGTCAAGAACCGTGAGATGGGGAAAGAGGTTGAACGACTGGAACACCATCCCAGTCTCCCGCCGCACCACCTGGATGCTCTTGATGTCGTCGGTCACTTCGATCCCGTCGACCACGATGCGGCCGCTGTCATGTTTCTCTAGCCTGTTGATGCAGCGGATGAGGGTCGACTTGCCAGACCCCGAGGGCCCGATCACCACCACCACCTCCTGGAGGCCCACCTTGATGTTGATGTCCTGGAGGGCCTGGAAGTCGCCGAAGAACTTGTCCACCCCCTCCACTTCGATGATCGACTCTCCGGTGGCCCTTGTGGCGTCGGCAAATACCGTTGTCATTGTGCGCTCCATCCTCTCACCGTTCACCAACCCCCAATCGCTTCTCCAGCCGACGCGCCTCTCGCGACATCGCATATGACCCAACCCAGAACAAGAGGGCGGCAAACCCCAGGGTCTGGACCTCCAATCCACGGGCGAGGAATTGCGGTTGGGCGGTGGCGATTTGGGCCGCCCGCAGGATATCGAGGAGCCCCACCACGGAAACGAGCGAGGTGTCCTTGAATAGGCTGATGAACTGACCCACCATCGCGGGGATGGTATTGCGCAGCGCCTGGGGCAGGACGATCAGCCGCATGGTCTTCCAAGGCTGCATCCCCAGAGCCTGCGATGCCTCGACCTGGCCACGGTCCACCGACTGCAGGCCACCGCGCACCACCTCGGCGATGTACGCCGACTCGAAGAGGATGATGGCGACGAGAATCCTGATGACGGGGCCCGGGCGGAGATATGCGGGGAGGAAAAACCCCAGGGCAAACATGCCGAGCAACAACAGCGTTATCAACGGGACTCCCCGGATCAGCTCGATGTAGCTGACCGACATCCAACGGATGACAGGCAGCGAGGAACGGCGTCCCAACGCCAGGAGCAGCCCCAGCGGAAAGGCGAAAAGGATCCCGGCCACGGTGAGAAACAGACTGAGATGGAGCCCACCCCATCCGTTCCAGTTCACCCCGCCTCCGGCAAGAACGAAGTAGGTGAGCCCGAGGAGGACCAGAAGGACCAGCCAGGCATACCGACGAAGCCATTGCGGCGACCGCCGCGCCGCCAGGTATGTCGCCACTCCCGCCGTCATGGCCGCCCCCACGGACACGGAGGGACCGAGAGTGGTGGTCAGGGTGAGGATCAGCACGAGCACGGCCAGAGCCGGCCACCACCGACGGAGGACGGCTCGGGGTTTGGACGGCTTGTAGGGAATCCCGGCCTCGGCTGCCCGGGCGCGGGCACCCGCGGCGGCGATGCCGCCCATGAAGCCAAGAAACACCCCCACCACTATCAGGGCCAGTGCCGGGCGCCAAATCTGGCCGCGGGGGAAGCCTCCGACCATGAACAAACCGAGATTCACTCGAAGAATGCTGAAATCGGACCCGAAGAGGAACCGGACCACCGTGTTCGCGACCCATAGGAACAAGACACCGAACCCAAGGGTGAGAAGCGAGTCCCACCACGTCCGGAACAGGTGGCGCCGCACCCACTCTGATGGGCGGAGCCGTGTCGTTGGTCGAGGGGTGCCTGCGGTCAGCTCGCCGGGCGGGGTGGTGTCGACGGTCATCTTGTCACCAACTGGAGGCGGCGGTTGAGGATGTTGACGAGGAAGGAGATCGTCAGCGAGAACACGAGGTAGGCCGCCATCAGGGTCAAGATGAGCTGCGGCGCCGGATGTCCATTGCCTATCGCCTGGAAGGCGACGGTTGTCACCTCTGCGAAGGCGACGGCGATCGCCAGCGACGTGTTCTTCGTGTAGTTGAGGTACTGATTGATGATGGGTGGCAAGGCGATCCGCATCGCCTGTGGCAGCGTCACATATCGCAGGCGCTGGAAACCCGTCAGGGCAAGGGCGTTGGCGGCCTCGGTTTGACCCTTGGGCACCGCCTGGACGGACCCTCTGACGATCTCGGCGACATGGCTGGCGGTGTACAGGACGAGGGCGCCCATCACCGCGAAGTAGGCGCCGAGACCGCTAAAGCCCCCCGTGACCAACCGGCCGTCGGCGGAGGGTAGCGACATCGAGATAGGGCGACCGGTCGCCACAAAAGCGGCCAGCCCGGCGACCACGATCAACCCGATGGACCACAGCAGACGACGGTGGGGGCGTCCGGTTCGCTCGAATACCTTGGTTCGCCACCAGGCGACCGCCGCCGCAGCTGCGATCGCCCCCACCATCAGCAGCCAGAAGGCTCCGATACTTTCGTCGGCGACGAACCCGGGGACGCTGATCCTGAGGTTGCTGATGGCAAACCACCCCAATGGGGTGGCCGGGGCACGTGCCGGAGGGAGCTTGAGAACCACCGCCAGAAACCCGAAGACGATGATCAGGAGCGGCGGAAGGTTCCGAAAGACCTCGACATAGAGGGTTGCCGCCTTGGAAACGAGCCAGTTGGTGGAGAGTCGGGCGATTCCCACCAACACTCCGATGACGGTGAGAAGCGGCAACCCGACAACGACGAGGGCAAACGTGTTCTGCAACCCTCGCCCCAACGCTCGGCGAATCGTGGAACCCGACCCTATGGGTGAGTCGGCGATGGGCACCCCGGCCGGCTGGTCGAGGAATCTGAAATCGGTGCGGATTCCCTGCGCCCTGAGGTTGGTGGTGAGGTTGAACCATAGGACGTAGAGCAGGAGGGCGACTGCGGCAAGGGCCAGGATCTGAAGACCGACCCTGAGCACGCGAATGTCTCGCCAAAAGGGTGGCCTCGTCGCCGCGGTCGATGGGATGGTGTGCATTATCGAGGAGCGGGGAGCGGATTCATCCGCTCCCCGCTCTCCGGATCAGCTCGATTAGTAAGGAGGCGCGTACAGAAGCCCGCCGTCGGTCCAAAGCGAGTTGAGCCCGCGGGGGACACCGAGTGGTGTCACATTGCGGTCATATATCTCGCCGTAGTTTCCGACGGCCGTAATGACGTCGACCGGCCATCCCGGGTCCAACCCCAGGCCGGTGTCCACCACTGACACGTTGCCTTCGGCGTCGGTTATCTCGAGACCGAGCAACCGCCGAATCGCTTCGTTCTCGGTGTCTTCGAAGGTACCGACGTTGGCCGAGGTGATCTCGAACTCCTCGGCGATGATGGTCGCCAGAACCACCCAGTCGACCACCTGGGCCCACTGGCTGTCGCCATCGCGCACCACCGGCCCCAAGGGCTCCTTGGAGAAGGTCTCATCGAGGATGACCAGCGACTCCGGTCCCCCCGCCTCCTCGGGGAAGACGAACCGCCGCGCCGCCAGCTGGCTCTTGTCCGAGGTCCAGCCATCGCACTGCCCATCGATGAACGCCGCTTGGATCAGGTCGTTGTCGGCGAAGGTCAACGGTGTGTAGGGGATGTTGCCGAATCTGTTGGCAAGGTTCAACTCGGTGGTGGTACCCGTGAGCACACATACCGCGACGTTCGCCATGTCGTCGACCGAGGTGAACCCGTCCTCGGCGCGCACCATCATTCCCTGACCGTCGTAGAAGGTCGTGGTGGCGAAGGTGGCGCCTTCGGCCCCGTCGCGGG
>CAZKFU010000144.1:0-4015 GCA_964552165.1 uncultured Acidimicrobiaceae bacterium | reverse complement strand
GGTTGTGTGAAGCCGACACCATCACCCCCATCGACGCCGAGCTACTGGCGGTCAGGTAGCTCACACCTCCCGAGGGGATGATGCCGACGTCGCCGGTGTCGATCCCGCTGGCGTTGAACCCGGCGGCTATTGCCGACGACAGCATCGCCCCGGAGCGCCGGGTGTCGCGTCCGATCACAACAGGCCCGGTGCGCAAACGCGATCCGGCGGCACGACCAATGGCCAGTGCCAACTCGGGAGTCAACTCGGATCCGGCGAGACCCCGGACGCCGTCGGTGCCGAATATCGGCTTTCCCTCGTCGAGCAGGCGCCGGAGGTCGGCCAAGGGTCAGCGCTTGGTGTACTGCGGCGCGCGCCGGGCCTTGCGGAGCCCGTACTTCTTGCGTTCCACGATTCGGGCGTCCCTGGTGAGCAACCCACCTTGTTTGAGAGTGGAGCGCAGCTCTGGGTCGAGCTCGACCAGAGCTCGGGCGATGCCAAGACGCAAAGCATCGACCTGCCCGGTGATGCCCCCGCCTTCGAGGGTGGCATCTATGTCATAACGACCCTGGGTCGAGGTCAGTTGCAGCGGCTCCATGACTCTCATTCGCGATGCCATAGTCGGGAAGTAGTTCTCCAGTGGGCGCCCGTTGAGGACAACGACACCCGAACCGTCGCGAAGTCGGACCCTCGCCACTGAGGACTTGCGACGTCCGGTGGCCTGGACCAGTGGCTTGGACATCAGAGCTCCACCTTTCGGATCTCGAACGTGAGTGGTTGCGGCGACTGAGCCCGATGGGGGTGATCCGGGCCGGCGTAGACTTTGAGCTTGGAAAGCATCTTGCGACCCAGCTTGGTCTTGGGAAGCATGCCGCGCACCGCCCTCTCGATGATCGCCTCGGGGCGCCGAGCCCGCAGCCTCTCGAATGTCTCGGCCTTGATTCCCCCCGGGAAACCGGAGTGACGGTAGTAGATCTTGGTCTGGCTCTTGCCCGAGGTGACAGCTACCTGCTCGGCGTTCACCACCACCACGTAGTCCCCCAAGTCCATGTGGGGAGCGTATTGAGGCTTGTGCTTTCCTCGAAGTATCGAGGCGATCTCAGACGCGAGGCGACCAAGGGGAAGCTGGGTGGCATCGACCACCCACCAGGCGCGTTCGATGTCGCCGGGCTTGGGCGAGTAAGTCTTATTCATAGTCATTTCGAGGGATTCCTCGGGTGTTCGGACGTGCTTGACCGGGGACGGGCTCGGAATCGGGCTCCGCGGTGGGAGCAGGCAATATGCTACGGCCCCGGAGCTCGTTAGGCCAATCGCTTGATCACCATCGAAGACATCCAGGAGGCCCGCGATCGGCAAGCGGGCAAGGTGACGACAACCCCTCTCCTACGGTCGCATTCCTTTAGCAAGCTCAGCGGGCGAACGGTGTGGCTCAAGGCCGAGTGCACCCAGCGCGCCGGGTCGTTCAAGATTCGCGGTGCCCTCAACGTCCTCACCCGTCTCGGCGGTCAGCCGGTGGTGGCGGCGTCGGCGGGGAACCACGCTCAGGGGGTGGCACTGGCCGCAGCCATGTCGGGCTCACAGTGCACGGTATTCATGCCCGAGAACGCTCCCATACCCAAGGTCAAGGCCACACAGGATTACGGGGCGGACACCATCCTCACCGGCTCCAGCCTCGCCGATGCCGTGGAGGCCGCCATCGCCCACGCCGACGAGGTCGGAGCCCGCTTCGTCCACCCATATGATGATCCGTTGATCATCGCCGGGCAGGGGACCTTAGGGTTGGAGATCCTGGAGCAGGTCCCCGACGTGGGCACGGTCGTGGTGCCGACGGGTGGTGGAGGGCTGTTGTCCGGCGTTGCCCTGGCCATCGCCACCCTCAAACCCGACACCAGGGTGATCGGAGTCGAGATCGAGCCGTCGGCCGTCTATGCGGAGAGCCGGGCCAAGGGCGCCCTCATCCATGACTTTCCCCGCGGCCTCCCCACGATCGCCGACGGAATCGCCGTCACCGTGCCCTCCGACCTGGTTTGGGAGATCATCGACAGCCTCGTCTCCGATGTGCTGGTGGTCAACGACACCCAGACTACGTCCGCCCTCACCCTGATCCTGGAGAGAGCCAAGCTGATGGTGGAGCCCGCCGGTGCGGTGGGCGTGGCCGCCCTCCTCGAGGGCCTGATTCCGCGAGACGCTCCTGACCCGGTGTGTGTTGTCCTCTCAGGTGGGAACATCGATCTCCTGCTCACCGGCAAGTTGATTCGGCACGGGCTCGAGTCCTCGGGCCGGTTCGCCGAAATCAAGGTCTGGGTCCCCGATCAACCGGGCAACCTGGTCTCGGTGCTATCGGAGGTCGCCGAGAAAGGGGGGAACGTCCTCCAGGTCGAGCATCATCGTGAAGGATTCGGCCTCCCCCTGGGCACCGTCGAGATCACCATCTCGGTGGAGACACGCGATGCCGCACACGCCGCCTCGATCACGGAGGCATTGGAGAGATACCGCCCCGCCGACGCTCAGTAGCCCACGTCCCACAGAATCAGCCCGTGGGGTGGGGCGACCGTTGCCACCGCCGACCGGTCCCGCGCCTCGAACACCTGTGACACCGCCTCGGGGTCGGAGAAACCCCTTCCTACGTCGTAGCAATAGCCCACCAGCGACCTCACCATCTGATGGCAGTAGGCGCTCGCCCTGATCCAGAAGGCAAGCAAGCCGGTCTCGTCGCGCCAGCCGGCTTCAAAGACCCTCCTCACGTTGCCCCTCCCCTCGTGGGCGCGGCAGAACGACGAGAAGTCGTGCTCGCCAACGAACGCAGCGGCCACCTCGGCCATGGCATCGACGTTGAGAGCGCGCCCAACGTGCCACACCTGGTGCCGTAGGAGCGGGTCGGGCGCCGGAGCAGGATCGATGAGGTATCGGTAGCGGCGCCACACCGCAGAGAATCGTGCGTCGAAATCGTCCCCCGCTTTGGCAACCGAGGTGACCACGATCTCGGGACCAAGGATTCCTCGCAACGAGCGGGCAACACCCTTGGTGTCCAGGTCGCCGGGCCAGGAGAAAGAAACGACCTGGCCCCTCGCGTGGACACCGGTGTCGGTGCGCCCGGCCACCGAGGTGATCACCGGAGCGCCGATTACCGCAGCCAACGCCTCCTCCAGCCTCCCCTGGACGGTGGGTTGGCCCTCCTGGCGGGCGTACCCGTTGAAACCCGCCCCGTCGTAGGAGAGGTCGAGCCTGTACACAGGCATACTCAGAACAAGGACTGCAGGGCGTAGAAGGGTATGGCGAAGAGGAGACGGACCAGGGCGACCAGCGCAAAGCCGATCAGGACGGAGAGAGCCGAGTCGCGAGTGGTCGTGCCGGCGGCTTCCTTGGTGGCCACCACCAGGCTCACCAGCCACCACACGAGCGCCACGCCAGCAAGCAGGGTCGAGCCTGCAGCATTGAGGATGAGTGGCAAATGGGTGAACCCGTGGAGCCGCAGCATGGTTGGCACCGAGCCCGAGCCCCTGAACAACCGGCTGGCGGCAAACCAGGTGGTGGCTGCGAGCAGAAGCCATCCGATGAGGGCGTAGATGATGATCTGCAGCAACGCCTCGATGGAGAAGCCGATTGCAGCATCCACGATCACCCGCCACAGGTACACCACCGCTGCCACCCCCGCCACCACCATCACGCCATCGGCGGTTGCGTTGTCATCGAAGAACAGCTCGGAGTATGTCTTCCGGTCGAGAAAGGCAGCTCGAACCGCTCGCTGCAATGTCCTCATCGATCGATGAGGCTAACCAGCCATCCCTCGCCGAAAGAATCGTTAAGTCCGCCCCCCAGACGTGCCGATCAAGACGCCATGGGTGAATTCCAAGGCTCCCTCAAGGTGGTCGGCGACGCCGCCTCGGTGCCTGCTGACCTGGCTCTCAGAGAGGGACGGCTCGTCATCAAGTCTGGCGACCACTCGATAGGCGACTGGGCGCTTGCCGATATGGACCTGGTCCAGAAGCCTGACGGGATCCACATGAAGGTCGAAGGCGAGCACCTACTTCTCGAG
>CAZKFU010000143.1:0-4028 GCA_964552165.1 uncultured Acidimicrobiaceae bacterium | reverse complement strand
TCCGACTACTTCGGCGAGTCGAAGATGGGTGGGCTGAGGATGTGGAACAAGCTGGTTTACGACCGGGGAGGGCTCGCCCTCCACGCCGGCCTGAAGACATTCCCCGCCGGTGAGGTGGGAGAGGAGAAGTCGATGCTGATCATCGGGCTGTCGGGCACGGGGAAGACAACCACCACCTTCCGCCGGCAGCTGGACTCGCTGCCGGTCCAGGACGACTTCGTGGCGCTGATGCCTGGTGGTGTCGTTCACACCACCGAGGCGGGCTGTTTCGCCAAGACCTATGGCCTCGACCCCGACGACGAGCCGACCATCTTCGGAGGGACCACCAGCCGGGAGGCGTGGCTGGAGAACGTCGGCGTCGACTCCTCGGGCAAGGTCGACTTCTTCGATACCTCCCACACCGCCAATGGGAGGTGCACCTTCCCGCTGTCAACGATTCGCCACCGCGACCCCCACCATGTCCCCACGGCCTCGTACCTGGTCATCCTCAATCGGTCTGATCACATCATCCCTGCCGTTGCCCGGCTGCACCGATCGCAGGTGGCCGCCTACTTCATGCTCGGTGAGAGCAAGGGGACCTCGGCGGGAGGGGCTGCCGAAGCCGGGAAGAGCCTGCGGGTCCCCGGGACCAACCCTTTCTTCTTCAACGATGACGCCTGGCAGGGCAATCGGCTCCTCGAGCTACTGGAGACAGTGCCCCATCTCGAGGTGTTCGTGCTCAACACCGGCCGCGTCGGCGGCAATGACGAGGCCACGTCGAAGAAGGTGGAGATATCGGACTCCTCGGCGATCGTGACGTCACTGGTGCTGGGCGAGATCGACTGGGTCGGCGATCCCGACTTCGGATACGAGGTGCCTACGGCCGTGGAGGGGGTCGACCCCGAGCTGCTGAGGCCGTCGCTTCTCTACTCCCGGCTGGGTCGCGACGCCGAGCACCGGGAGTGGGTCGAGCGACTGAAGCAGGAGCGGAGCGAGTATCTGGCCGGTTTCGACGAGTTGAGACCTGAGGTCGCTGCCGGGCTCTACGGCTGATCACCGGGGGATCACGACGAGGAGGCACCCCTCGGCAACGGTGACGGTGGCGATGGGGCTCGAGAAACGATTGCTTACTCCCCGCGTCGTCCCGTAGGCGAGCACGTCGTCGTCAAGTGGCCATCGCAGACCGGTCGTGGTGACACCGCGGGCGTCGCCGCCGACAGGGATCAGGCTGATCACCCGACCCTCATCTCCGTGGAGCTCTCGGGTCTCCTCGCGGACGACATGCACCGTGCCATGGTTGTGGATCCAATCGACCTCGACTCCGGCCCACTCCGGCGAGGCAACCGTGGTGGCCACGGCGAGTGCGTGATCGAGCCGGCCCCCCTCTCCCCCCACGACCACGATCCGCTCCGGCTCGGCGCGATAGGCGGCTCGCATCGCCAGCTCCAGATCGGTCGCATCCTTGTCGGTGGGGTGGCGCTCGATGGCCACCTCATCGGGGGGGACCGCCGAGATCGAGTCGAGGTCGCCGATCACGCGCTCCACGCGATAGCCGAGCCTGAGGGCGTTGTCGTATCCGGAATCGGCGGCGTACACGGTCGTGGGCTCGGGAAGCTCGGATACCAGCGAAGGCCGGAGATGCTCGCCACCGGCGAAAACGATGATGGCGTCATCCATGGGGTACACCTGTCAAATGACAAAATCGTCTTACGCGCAGAACCGCGGGTAAGAGCTCACCTTCACGTTGAGGTTGAGGGTTGCTGACTCCAGTTGGCATCAGGCGATCTCCAACTGGAGGCTGGCCGCGGCCCGGCGAAGAGTCTCCTCGACGTCTCGCGGGTCCGGGCCCGATGCAAAGACAAACCCCAGGTACCGGTCGCCGCCGGGCAGTGGTTCGACGCGGTCGCCCGGGTGAACCGTGATCTCGACGCCATCGATACCATCCGCGGCGAGGACCTCGTCGACTCCCGACACCCCGCGAAACGTCCCGGCCCTGGTAGTCGGGATCATGTAGACCCCGCTTGCCGTGCGCTGTCGTCTTAGCTCCGGTTTCTCCATGCCGAGAGCGTTGCGGAGGATGAGTGCCTCGAGGGTGGTGCCCATGAGCCCGAACCTGAGGCTGCGGCTGCACAGGCCACCGATGCTGCGCCCTGCAACCTCGATCACACGGACCTGGGGTCCATCCACCTTGAGCTCGACGTGCACCGGCCCCGTTTCCAACCCGAGAGCGGTGACGGCGCCGACCGCCACTCTCTCCACCTCCTCGATCACCTCGGGGTGGAGTCGGCTGGGGGTGATGAGCAGCGTTTCGGGGAAGGTCGGCCCCGCCGGGGTGTCGGGCTTGTCGAACACGGCGAGAATGTCGAGGACGCCACCGCGGACGATCCCCTCCACTGCCACCTCGGCACCTGACATGTAGGCCTCGGCCAGCACCGCCTCGTTCGGATTGCCCCCGGTGCGCGCCAGGAGGTCCCGCAGGGCTTCGACGGCGCCGCCCAGTTGATCGGGGTGATCGATCCTGGTGACTCCCTGGCTGGCGGAACGGGACAGCGGCTTGATCACCAATGGGAAGCCGATGTGAGCCACCGCCTCTTCGACATCGTCGGAGCCGGTGATGACTCCAAACGAGGGCTGTGGCACCTCCGAGGCGGCAAGCCGGCGCCGCATCACGACCTTGTTCCTGGTGGCGGCGGCGGCATCGGGAGGGTTGGCGATGACGCCCAGCTCGCGGCCGGCCAGTGCCGCCACCAGGACACCGGCGTCGTCGGCGGCGACGATGCCGTCGATTCGCACCCGGTCGGCGTACTCGACTATGGCGGCTGCACTGGTGTGAGCGTCGGAGCAATCGATGAGGACGAACCGATCGCCGAGGTCCAGAGGCGGGGTCTCCTCGGAGGCGACCACCAGGTCTACTCCCAGAGACGACGCCGCATCCATGAAGTCTCCGATTCGATAGGAGGAGGTGGGGAGGACGGCGAGGATGGTGGGCATATGAGAGAATTCGGCTGGGCCGTTACCATCCTGGCATATGACGGAAAGAACGGTCCTCACCATCGGCCCCGATGCGTTGGACATGATCCGACAGCTCCGCGATCAGGAGCCAGGGGAGGGCGAGTACGCGCTCTCCATCGAGGTCACCGGGTTTCGCGGTCCTCAGTTCACCTACGACCTCGCCTTTGTGCCCCTTGCCGACAAGAAGGGGGAATGGGTCGAGGAGCGGCATGACGACCTCGCCGTCATCTTCCCCGAGTCCGACGCCGCCAAGCTCGATGGTGCCTCTCTCGACCTCACCGACGCCGGTCTCGCCATGAACAACCCCAATGCCCCGGCGTCACCCGCCATGAGCGCCCCCCAGGGAACTCTGGAGGGCCCGATCGCCGACAGGGTCCAGCAGGTCATCGCGGAGCAGATAAACCCCTCGATCGCCGCCCACGGGGGTGGCGCCGAGTTGATCTCGGTCGACGGCACGATCGCCTATCTCCGCCTGTACGGCGGGTGCCAGGGCTGTGGGATGGCGCAGGTGACCCTCAAAGCCGGCATCGAGCGCATCCTCCGCGAGGCGATACCCGAGCTCACCGAGGTCGTCGACGTCACCGACCACGCCTCGGGCGAGGACCCCTACTACCAGCAGTCCAAGAAATAGGGGTGGGCTTCACCCGCCAGGAGCTGGAATCCTTTCGGGGCGCCACCGTCCCCGACCTGATCGGTCCCGGCTGTCGGCTGCTGTTCGTCGGTATCAACCCTGGTCTGTGGACGGCGGCGACGCAAACCCATTTCGCCCACCCCTCCAACCGCTTCTACCCGGCGTTGCTGCGTTCCGGGGTGATCGCGATCGCCATCGGCCCCGCCGCCGGGATGAGCGACAGCGATCGGGCCCACCTCGTCGAACGTGGGGTGGGGATCACCAACCTGGTGGCACGGGCGACGGCTCGGGCCTCCGAGCTGAGCCCTGCCGAGCTCCGGGAGGGGAAGGATCGGCTCGGGTTGTTCGTCGAGCAATGGTCGCCACGGCTGGTGGCCGTGGCCGGTGTCACCGCGTTCCGAACCGC
>CAZKFU010000142.1:0-4050 GCA_964552165.1 uncultured Acidimicrobiaceae bacterium | reverse complement strand
CATCGTCACCCACAACATGCAGCAGGCGGCGCGGGTCTCCGACCGCACCGGGTTTTTCTCGGTGCAGGTCGACGAACGCGGCCAGCGCACCGGCCGTCTCGTCGAATTCGACGCCACCGATAAGCTGTTCACGGCCCCTTCACAGAAGGAGACCGAGGACTACATAACGGGACGGTTCGGATGACCGACCAGAGAACCCACTTCCACCACGAGCTCGACGCCCTCGAGCAAAAACTGCTGGGGGTGGTGGCGAGGGTCACCGGGATGATCGGCAAGGCGGTGGAGGCGGTCACCACCGGGAACGTAGAGCTCGCTCAAGAGGTCATCGCCGCCGACGACGAGATCGATCGCACGTACCTCGATATCCACAATGCCTGGGTCAACCTGATGGCGCGGCAGCAGCCAATGGGGTCGGACCTGCGGAGGATGGCGGTGATCCTCCAGCTCAACATGACCTTCGAGCGGATGGGTGACCAATGCGTCAACATCGCCCACACCACCGAGTACACCCAGGGCCTCCCCCGCGACGCCCGGATCGTCGAGCAGATCCAGGAGATGGGCGAGTTGGTCAAGCCGATGATCAGCACCGCGGTCGAGGCGTATGTGCGCGAGGACCTGGACGAGGCCCTCCTCCTTCCGGCAATGGACGAGCCGATCGATCGGCTGAACCGCAACATGTATCGCCTCGTGCTCGACGCCGGGCCCGATCCCGAGAGGCTGGAATGGGCGATCAAGATGATGCTGGTGTCCCGAGCCTTGGAGCGGATCGGCGATCAGGTCGTCGACCTCGCCGAGCAGACGGTTTACCTCTTGACGGGGGAGCGAGCCGAGTTTGACGAGGCGGCTCTGGTCGGATCCGATGACGGCGACGAATGACCACAAGCCCAGGGTCCTCGTAGTCGAAGACGAGCCGGGTCTCGCTGAATCGATCGGCTATGCCCTCGACAGCGAAGGATTCGAGGTGATGGTTGCCGCCACCGGTGTCCAGGGCCTCGACGCCGTCCGCACCTGGTCGCCGGCGCTGGTCCTCCTCGATTTGATGCTCCCGTCGATGCCCGGCCTCGATGTGTGTCGGCACATTCGAAGCTTCAGCGACGTTCCCATCCTCATCCTCACCGCCAAGGACGCCGAGTCGGACAAGGTGGCCGGGTTGGAGTTGGGCGCCGATGACTACATGACCAAGCCGTTCTCGATGAGAGAGCTCGTCGCCAGGGTCCGTGCCCATGTTCGCCGTTCCGGACGCACCGGTGTCTATTCCGAGGCCAAGGAAGTCCTACGGGGCGGTCGTGTCGAGCTCGACATCGACGCCCATGCCGCCCGGGTGAACGGCGAGGCGATAGACCTGCGACCCAAGGAGTTCGAGCTCCTCGAGTCGTTGATGCGGCGCAAGAACCGGCTGGCATCGCGCGATGCCTTGATCGACGAGGTCTGGGGCCCGTCCTACTTCGGTGCCACCAAGACCCTCGATGTCCACATCAAGAGGCTCCGGGAGAAGCTGGAGGCCGACCCCAAGCACCCGGAGCTGATCGTCACCGTTCGCGGGCTCGGGTACAAGTTCGTCGATGAATGAGCCAAGGCGCCCGGGCAGGTCGACCCTCGTCACGCGATTCCTGATCATCTATGGGGCGGCGGTTGCCGGGCTGGTCGCCGTCTGGTCGGTAGCGATCGGCGGTTGGACGGCGCCCATGGTGGCGTTGGGGTCTCTCGCCGTTGCGCTGGGCGCGGCCATCGTCTTTCTGGTGGCCACGCGGCTCTCCAGGCGAATAAGGGACCTCACCGAGATCGCTCTCGCGGCCGCCGCGGGAGAGCCGAGGGCGGAGCCAGTACAGAGCTCGATAAGGGAGCTCGACAGTCTGGGCGCTGCCGTCGGTGGGATATCTCGTGGACTCGGCACCAGGCTGGAGCAGGCGGAGAGCGAAGGCCACACGTTGGGGACTGTGCTCTCGGCCCTGACAGTGGCGACGATCCTGATCGACCCGAATGGCCACATCGACTATGCCAACCCGGCATCTCAGGATCTTCTGGGAGCAACACCCGATCACCTCCGCCACCTGGTGCCCCATCCATTGCAGATCCTGGTGGCTCGGGCGTTCGACGAGAAGACGACTGTGGTCGAGCAGATCGAGACGGGACGGCCTACACGTCTCCTCCGTGCCTCGGCCACGCCTATGGAGGGCGGTCAGGTGCTGCTGGTGGTGGCCGACATCACCGAGCGGGCGCGGACCGACGCCATCCGACGCGATTTCGTGGCCAACGCCTCCCACGAGCTGAAGACCCCCATCGCTGCCATCCTCGCCGCGGCCGAGACGCTCAAGATCGCCCTGGCGCGCGATATCGACTCGACAGAGCGCTTTGCCGACCAAATCGAGGGATCGGCGCGGCATCTCAACAGATTGGTCTCCGATCTTCTCGACCTGTCACGGTTGGAGACCGACCGCCCGACTCGGGAGCGGGTCCGTCTCGACCACGTCGCCGGTGACGAGCTGGCGCGTCTGACGCCGGTCGCCGAGGAGAAGGGGGTGGCCCTCGTCAAGGAGATGGAGGAGGCGTGGGTGGAGGCCAGCCCTCCTGATCTTGGTCTGGCGATCCGCAACCTCCTCGACAATGCCATCCGCTACACGCCGCCCGGCGGGGAGGTGCGTCTCGAGGTCGGCTCCGACAGTCGAGGGCCTCTGGTGAAGGTCGAGGACAACGGAGAGGGGATCCCCAGCCGCGACATCCCCCGCATTTTCGAGCGCTTCTACCGAGTCGACACCGCGAGGTCGCGTGCCACCGGTGGTACCGGGCTCGGTCTGGCGATCGTCAAACACATCGCCGAGGGGCATGGAGGCGAGGTCTCGGTCGAAAGCGAGCTGGGCCGGGGCAGCACCTTTACCCTGCGTGTCCCGGCCTGGGCCGGCGAATAGGGGTTGCCAGGACGGCGAACTACGCTGAATTGACCTCGCGTCAGTAATCATGGCGATTCTCGATCAAATCAAGCAGCCGCAAGACCTGCGCCTTCTCGACGGCGATCAGCTCTCCGCCCTCTGCCAGGAGATACGCGCTCTGATCGTCGACGTGGTATCGGAAACCGGCGGCCATCTCTCACCCAACCTCGGGGTGGTCGAGCTGACTTTGGCCCTGCACCGGGTCTTTGACTCACCACGGGACCGGATTCTCTGGGACGTGGGGCACCAGGCTTACGTCCACAAACTGGTGACGGGACGCGCCGACGAGTTCCGCTCCCTGAGAAAGCTCGGAGGGATGTCGGGGTACCCGGCGAGGTCGGAGTCGGAACACGACTTTGTCGAGAACTCGCACGCCTCGACCTCACTGAGCTACGCACTGGGCCATGCCGCCGCCGGGTACGAGGGATGGACGATCGCCGTCATCGGCGACGGTGCCCTCACCGGGGGGATGGCCTATGAGGCGCTCAATCACATCGCCGTTGCTAGCCCCAGCCGGCTCCTGATAGTCCTCAATGACAACGGCCGGTCTTACGCTCCCACGGTCGGGGGTCTGGCTGCTCTGGCCACCCTCGCCCATTACCGATTGGATCCCCGGTACGAGTGGGCCAAGAAGACGCTGGGAAAGATGCTGCGTGGGCTGCCCATCGTCGGGGAGACCGCCGACGAGCTGGCCCAGCGCTTCAAGGAGGCCGTAAAGCAGATCCTGGAGCCTTCCACGGTGTTCGACGCCCTGGGGCTCAAGTACACCGGGAGGATCGACGGTCACGACATCTCGGTGTTGGAGGAGACCTTTGCCCGGGCCCGAACCTATGAGGAGCCGGTGGTGGTCCACGTGGTTACCGAGAAGGGGAGCGGGTACCAGCCGGCGATCGAGGACGATGTGGAGAAGCTCCATGGGGTGGGTAGCTTTGACGTCTCCACCGGGAAGGCGCACAAGACCGAGCTCAAGCTCACCGATGTCGCCGGCAATGCCTTGGCGGAGGCGGCGCGCCGTCACCCCGACCTGGTCTACCTGATCGTCGGCCAGACGCCCCCGGGCGCGATTCGACACGGCGTGGATGAGTACCGCGCATCGCTGCTGCGGATGATCCAGGAGTTGGGG
>CAZKFU010000141.1:0-4067 GCA_964552165.1 uncultured Acidimicrobiaceae bacterium | reverse complement strand
ACACCAGTCTCAATCAAGTCGACCCCGGTCCTCCAGGCGGATGGCGATATCGATGTCGCCAAGCTTCAGGAGACGCTCGACTACATCCGCCCCGCCGTCCAAGCCGACGGCGGAGACTTGGTCCTGCTCGGAGCCGAAGGAGGCACCGTCAACATCCAGATGGTGGGCGCCTGCGGAGGGTGCCCGCTGTCGATGATGACGCTCAAGGCGGGGATCGAGAGAATCCTCACCGACCGGGTTCCGGGAGTGGTCGAGGTCAACGCCGTCGCCTGACCCCGTCGTGTGCACCAGCACGCGGTGGGCGCGGTCCCCTGCACACGCATAGGCTTCTTGGTGTGAAAATCAGCGACCTTGTCGGCCGCGCCCGCGATGGCGACCGGGGCGCACTAGCACGCCTGATCTCGGCTATCGAGTCGAACGAGGCCACCGCGATCGGCGACTCTCGCCCCCCGCGCCGCCGCCGGGTAGGCATAACCGGCCCGCCAGGGGTTGGGAAGTCGACTCTGATCGGAGAGCTCATCACTCATTTCCGGTCTCGGGGCCACACCGTTGCCGTGCTTGCGGTCGATCCGTCCAGCCCAGTGACTGGAGGCGCTCTTCTCGGCGACCGGATACGGATGCAGGAGCACGTGGACGACCCCGAGGTCTATATCCGGTCGATGGCCACCCGGGGGCATCTCGGCGGATTGGCGGCGTCGGCGGCGAAGGCGATACTCGCGATGGAGATCGCCGGATTCGACTATGTCCTGGTGGAGACGGTGGGAGTCGGTCAATCCGAGGTCGAGGTGATGGACCATGTCGATTGCGTGGTGCTGGTGTTGGGTCCTTCGTGGGGCGATCAGATCCAGGCGGAGAAGGCGGGAGTGGTCGAGATCGCCAGCGTGATCGTGATCAACAAGAACGACCTTCCCGGCGCCGCCGAGGTTCGGCGGGCACTCACTCAATCGGGTGTCATTGGGGATCGGGCGCTCCTGGATACCGTGGCCACCACGGGGCAGGGCGTGGAGGAGCTCATCGACACCATCGAAGCGGTGGTTCCGACACGGATCCCCAACTAATACCCTGACGTGGCCATGGGTGACCAGCGGACCGGCACGGTGCGCTCCGAGGTCGAGCCCGATGAGGATGTCACTGCCTCTTCGCGCTCCCCGTTGACCCTCGCCGCCATCTTGAGCTTGGTGGTGATCGGGCTCTTCCTGGTGACGAGACCGCAGCAGGACGTTGAGACGGCTCCACCGACGACGACGCCAACCACCTCCACCACGGAACCGGTGGATGAGTCGGTGCTTCGGCTGCCGTGGTCCCAGGCCACGGCGCTTCCGTCACGGGCCACCGGGTTCTCCGGGTACCTCGGACCGAATCCAATTCGAATAGGCAACGAGTTGGTGATCGTGGTCTGGCCAGGTTCAGCGAGCCGCTCCCAAGTGTTGTGGAGTTCCGCTGATGATGGCGCGTCCTGGACAGAACAGCTCCTTCCCGAGGAGATGGAGGGAGGCGTCGATGTGCTGACCGACCAACGAGGCACCGTGTACGCACTCGGAGAGTCAGGTGACCAACTGGCGATTTGGAGGTCAACCGATCTCAGCACGTGGGATGAATGGCTGCTCGACTCACACCGATACTCCTCGCAGTGGGTGGAGACCTACAACTGGGTGACCGATGTCGCCAGCCTCGACGAGACGACGGTATTGTTGGGCACCCGACTCATCCATGTCGACTATTGGGGCCTTGCCGAGGAGCTTCGGCTGGCCGGCATCGACCTGGGTGTTGACCCTTTTCCTTCGAGCCTCGACTGGAATCTCGACGACGGCCTCCTGGTTGCCGAATTCATCACGGCGTCTGGCGTCGAGTCGATCAGTGTCGATCTACCCCCCGAGTTGGCCACAATCCGCTGGAGCCTGGTCGACCCCCCCGACGCGGGGTTGCCGGCTGGCCAAGCCTCGTACCTGCAGGTCACAGGCGACGATGGGCTCACGTGGAGCATTGAGGCCGACATCCCATTCCCAATCGCCGGCAGCCTCATTGACACCGACGCCGGCTTTGTGGTGCTCGGTGCCGCTTCACCCGACGGGGACATCGGCGTTTGGCGCTCGGTCGATGGTGGCAAATGGGTGTTTGGGGGAACCGCCAATGGCCTCGGCGAGTGTCTGGGTGAGGATGCTCTGGTTCGCTACCCGGTGTTCCTTGGTGATTTGGACGGGGGCGTCGTCTTCGGCTGGACGGACGCCAACAGGGTCACACTTTGTCGAGGCGACGGGTTGTTGAGGTGGGAAACGCTCGAGCTTCCGGTCCAGCTCGTCCGCCCAATGTTTTCGGTAGATGGGAGGCACCTCCTCGTCGGTGGGAGCGCCCTGACCCGCGGCGGCGCGCAAGAGCTCTATTACCTCGACGACGCCGGATGGCGGCCGGTGGACCTTCCCTTCACCCCCCGCAGCGGCGACAACATCGTGGCCTCGGTCGAAAGAGGAAAGATCATCCTCTTCCACCGCAAGAACGTCGGACTCGAAGTGTGGACGGCGCCGCTGCCCTAAGAAGCGGCGGCTATGGCTGCCTGTGCCGCCGCCAGCCGGGCTCCCTGGACGCGGGGCGGGCTGCAGGAGACGTAGTCGAGTCCCAGGCCGGCGACGAATGTGATCGACGCAGGATCGCCACCGTGTTCGCCGCAAAGACCCAATGTCAATCTGGGATTGGCGGCCCGCCCTTCCTCGCAGGCGACCCGAATCAGCCGCCCCACACCATCCTTGTCGAGCGTCTGGAAGGGATCTGTCTCGAGAATCCCCGTCTCCAGGTACTCACGTAGGAAGAGACCCTCGGCGTCGTCGCGGCTGAGCCCGTAGGTCATCTGGGTGAGGTCGTTGGTGCCAAAGGAGAAGAAGTCGGCCACCCCTGCTATCTCGCCGGCGGTGAGGGCGGCGCGCGGGAGCTCGATCATGGTTCCAATCGGGATCTCGAGCTTCCGACCCGAAGCATCCTCGGCGGCCGTGATCTCCTCGACGATCATCTCCCGCATCCTTCGCAGCTCCTCAGCGGCGGACACCAGCGGGATCATGATCTCCATATTCGGGTCGCCGCCACCGGCCAGCCGTGACACGAACGCCTGGACCGCCGCCCGCGCCTGCATCCGGTACAGATCGGCGACGATGAGGCCGAGGCGGACTCCGCGCAGGCCGAGCATCGGGTTGTCCTCCTCCCAGCGGGCCACCTGGTCGGACATCGACCGGAGCTCTTCGATGGGACGTCCGGTGCGCACCCGACGCAACATCTCTTGCTCCAGCTCGAGCCGCGAGGGAAGGAATTCGTGGAGAGGCGGGTCGAGTAGCCGGATGACCACGGGAAGCCCGTCCATGGCTTCGAGGATTCCCTCGAAGTCGTTGACCTGTTGACGCTCCAGGTCGTCGAGGGCGGCGGCGCGCTCCTCGCCATCGGTGAGGATCACCCTTTGCACGATGCCGAGACGCTCGCCCATGAACATGTGCTCGGTCCGAGCCAATCCGATTCCCTCGGCGCCCAGCGATCGAGCAACTCGGGCGTCGTCGGCGGTGTCTGCGTTTGCCCGCACGCCAAGGGCGCGGAAGGAGTCCGCCCAGGCGAGCAATGGCTCCAGCTCCTGGGGAGGCTCGGGGGCCACCAGGTCCAGCGCCCCCTGGTAAGCCGCGCCGGTGGTGCCGTCGATTGTGATCAGGTCACCTTCGGATATGTCGATCGGGCCGGCCGAGGCCATCCCCCGCCTCGGGTCGACCACCAACTGGGCGGCGCCGGTGATGGCGGGCTTGCCCATGCCCCTGGCGACAACGGCGGCGTGCGACGTCTTCCCGCCCTGGCTGGTGAGGATCCCCACCGCGGCGGCCATCCCGTGTATGTCGTCGGGGGTGGTCTCCGGTCTGATCAGGATCACCGCCTCGCCGGCCTTGCCCATCTCGGCAGCGCGGTCGGCGGTGAAAACCGCCTTCCCCACCGCGGCCCCGGGGGAGGCGGCGACGCCGCGGGCTATGGCGGCGACCGAGTTGTCGTCGGCGATGCGGGGTCGGCTGAGCTGCTCCAGCGAATCCGGGTCGACCCGTGACACC
>CAZKFU010000140.1:0-4120 GCA_964552165.1 uncultured Acidimicrobiaceae bacterium | reverse complement strand
ATGAACGTTTGGGCGAGAGCCGGTCGGTTGAGATCATCGTCGAAGCGGGGATCGACGCCCGAGTCGAGCACGGCGTGGTCGCCCAGCGTGGTGACACTTGCCGGCCTGTAGATGAAACCAACCTTGATGACGTCGGTTCCGATGGTGCCGGTGTCGAGGTAGGCATAGGTATCAGGTCCGAGCTCGTCGTTGAGCCCGGCAACGATATCCGCAAGCGGCTCCACACCGGTGGTGTTCTCCAGCTCGATGAGCCCGATCACGTCGGAGTCCAGCTTGACAAGCGCCGAGATCAGCTTCTGGCGCTGGCGCTGGAGCTCAAGGGGGCTCTCGGCGCCACGACAGGACTGTAGGAACCCCACCGGGCCGCACAAGTTGCCGGCCCGATTGAGCGTCACGAAGTAGTTGAGGACATTGAAGCTCGCCACCTCCAGGGTGCCCCCGACAGCCGGAGCCTCCGCAGGCCTCGCGTTGACTGCTTCAAACTCGGGGACCACGCCACCGGGAACGAGCCCGGTGTCGCTGAGGTCTCCCACCACCCGGAGCCGATAGGCGTTGGGTGATGCCGAGTTGCCCGCCCAACCAAAGGTCATCACCCCGGTGGCGTCGGTGATTGTGTCGCCCCCGCGCAGCGTGTTGGTGGCTGTCAGCGGGTCACCCCCCCGGCCAAAGAGGATCGGGTCGGGATTCTGATTGTTCAGGTTGTCGTCGATCTTGAGTGGGTTGAGGTTGTTCTCCGCCTGGAGTGCGGCTGCCGGGCCGCCAGGAGCAACAACGTTCGTGGGCTGCGCCAGTCGGTCCCCTGAGGAGACCACGATCTCACCAAATCTCCCCAACTGGAAGAACTCGGTGACAAAGAGGTCCTGGGGAAAGGTCACCAGCATTCCCTCATAGCGTTCGAGGAAGTCGGCGGAGTCGAACGGCATCTTGACCTCGGTCGCGGTGACGGTGTGCTCGCTTCCAAGGACCACGATCTCGTCGGGGAAACCGAGTTGGGTCTGGCCCTGGAACTCATTGGCGACCCCCGTCACCGAGACCAGGTCGCCGAGAGCGACGTCGCGGTTGTCGAAGTTGAAGACAAAGATTCCCTCTGATGTCAGTTGGTCGTCGTCGTGATCGTCGTCTGTCGACTGAACGTAGAAGCCGCGCAGTGCACCTTCGGCTGCCGTCCCCTGGTAGTCACCGATGACAACCCCTTCGATTGTCACCAGTTCCCCGGCACACGGTGTCACCTCCCCGGGCCCCTGGACCTGTGATATCGGCGAGACCTCGGGCGGCTCCGCGCAGACCCGCGGAGGCGGTCCAGTGTCCTCACAGTCGTTGAGGGGGCTGGCCGTATTGCGTGGAGTGGGAGCCGAGGTTTCGAAGTCGGCAGCGTTGTCGTCGGTGTCGACACACCCGCCACCAAGCCGAAGAGCGGCCGTGGTGTTGCTCAACGTGGCGGTGGGGCCCGAGCCCTCGAAACAGCTGGCGGTAGAGCCATACCCGACAAAATCGACGATGTCGCCACCGGTCGGACACGTCCCCGACAGACCAGTGGTAGAAGCAACCAACGACACCTTGCCCGCCGTCGCCGACATGAAGATGGAACCGGTTGCGTCAGGGGCCGGAAGCGGGGTCGTCCCCCCCGCCCCCTGAGCCTGCTGCACCAAGAAATACTGGCCCGGCTGCAACACCCCCGACAACGCCGTCACCTGCCAAGTGGAACCCGCAGCCGAGGCATACTGCACCGACCAACCCGACAAGTCGACCGGAGCCGTTCCCCGGTTGAACACCTCGATGAAATCATGGGTGTAGGTGGCACCCGAATTACCACCCCCGCCATACACCTGGCTTACCACCACCTGCGGTGCCGGTGGCTCGCCGTTGCAGTCGTTGAGGGGGCTGGCCGTATTGCGTGGAGTGGGAGCCGAGGTTTCGAAGTCGGCAGCGTTGTCGTCGGTGTCGACACACCCGCCACCAAGCCGAAGAGCGGCCGTGGTGTTGCTCAACGTGGCGGTGGGGCCCGAGCCCTCGAAACAGCTGGCGGTAGAGCCATACCCGACAAAATCGACGATGTCGCCACCGGTCGGACACGTCCCCGACAGACCAGTGGTAGAAGCAACCAACGACACCTTGCCCGCCGTCGCCGACATGAAGATGGAACCGGTTGCGTCAGGGGCCGGAAGCGGGGTCGTCCCCCCCGCCCCCTGAGCCTGCTGCACCAAGAAATACTGGCCCGGCTGCAACACCCCCGACAACGCCGTCACCTGCCAAGTGGAACCCGCAGCCGAGGCATACTGCACCGACCAACCCGACAAGTCGACCGGAGCCGTTCCCCGGTTGAACACCTCGATGAAATCATGGGTGTAGGTGGCACCCGAATTACCACCCCCGCCATACACCTGGCTTACCACCACCGACTCGGCGGTGGTCTGCGCCGACACCGACGTCGACATGGGGGACAAAATTCCGAGGATCACCGCGACAGCGGTGAGAACTGCCAGACGCGAGCTCCGCATGATCTCTCACTCCTTGATCCCAGGCGGTCAACCGCAACCCTACCCAAGCGGTGCGACCACTATCGACCGGCTGGTTACCGAGTTGTGAAAGGTCTCGAGAGTGCTCCGGGCTCAATCTCCGAGCGCGTAGGCGACTGCCTCGGCGAGGTTGAAGGATTTTCCCTCGGCATACGCTCGAGCTTTTGGCCCGACGAGGCTCTCCAGGGTCTCGAACTCGAGCCCCTCGATGGTGTTGGGCGTGGCAACCGCGAGATCGGTACCAGACTTGATGCGCAGGCTATGAGATGCTCCCGCCAACCTCAGCGCCCGATCCTCTTCTCCGCGGTCTCGGGCAATCGCCGCCATGTAGATCAAGAAGAGGACGCCGGCGGAGATGTCCTCGTGGGCGGCGAACAATGCCAGCCCCTCGCTGGCCAGCGCCCAGGCTCGATCGAGATCGCCCATCCGGCGGTGGGACTCTCCCAGCTCGAACAATGCCCATCCCAGCCCGAACTCGTTGCCTACCTCGCGGTAGAGATCGGCGCTCTTCTCCAGATAGCCAATCGATTTCGACCCGACGCCCTCTCCAAAGTAGACCTCGATGGTGGCCCGCCCCCAGTAGACGTTGGCGAGCCCACCCCTGTCATCGAGGTCGGCATATATGCGCTCGGCTTCGTCGAACAGCTCAGTAGCAGCCGACGATTCCCCATTGACCTCGACCTCGGCAAAACCGAGAGCCAAAGCCGTGTTGTAGAGGGCGTTCGCTATCTCGGCAGGGTCTCCGACTTCTCGCTGAATCTCGAGAGCCGCCTGGTATGCCTTCAGCGAGGAGCTGCTGTCACCTCGCCACCAGTCGATTCCACCACATGCCTCCAAGGCCTTGGCGCGGAGCCGGGGCTGGCCGCCCGTCAGAGCGAGCACCTCCATGACCCTGTTCTTGGCCTCATGGAGATGCCCCCGAGTCTGCCAGAACCGCCACACCGCGTAGACGAGTCGCATGGCGATGTCGGCCTCTCCGGCACCGACCGCCCACCGCAAAGCGGCGCGGATGTTGTCGTGCTCTGAGTCCATGAGGTTGAGCCACGCGTTTCTCTCGCGTCCCGTCAGCCGGGGCGCCGCCTCCTCTGCGAAATCCGTGTAGACCTCGGCGTGTCGCCTCCGCACCTCATCCGAAGTCTCCAGCTGATCGAGCCGCTCGGATGCGTACTCACGGATCACATGCAGCATCCCGAACCGAACCCCCGTGGCTGTCTCGACGCGGCGTACCAGACTGTGATCCACCAGCGAGGCGAGCACCGTGAGGAGATCGACACCACGTCGAGACTCATGAGCGCAGACCTCCTCGATCTCTTCGAGCCGCCCGCCACCCACGAACACTGAGAGAGTTGCGAACAGGCGCCCTTCCGGGTCATCCAGGAGCTGGTGACTCCAATCGATGGCTCCCCAGATCGTTTGCTGCCGCTCGGGCACATCGCGCTTCACCGAGCCAAGCGACCTGTAATCCAATCTCTCCACGATCGCATCCGGCGCGAGCAGCTTGATGCGAGATGCCACCAACTCGATGGCAAGTGGAAGTCCGTCCAGACGCTCCACCAGCTCTGCCACCGCAGCCGCGTTCTCCTCGGTCAACTCGAATCCAGGTC
>CAZKFU010000139.1:933-4121 GCA_964552165.1 uncultured Acidimicrobiaceae bacterium | reverse complement strand
CAACCCCTTGCGGGTTCGAGTCCCGCCTCCGGCACCAATACCACATCCTGGCAACAAAGCTTCCTAGGCTGAACGGCAAGGCGACGGCCACCCGTTCCGACAACCAACATCCTTTGCCTAATCCCACTCCCCCCACACTCCCTGGCTCAGGATGGTCGGAGAAAACGGGTGGTCGTTGCCGCCCCCTCGTGTCCTAGTGGTCTGCGCAGCTATTTGGGCGACGGGCCACTAGGCGCCCTCGGTGTGCCCCGTCATCGGCAGCGCCTCCACCCCGATCTCGCCGGCGGCAGCCATAACCGAGGTTCCCGGCTCCACCTCTCGCCGCACCAATGCCAGGCCCACCAGGCCCAGCTGCCGATGCTCACCAATGCTGGAGACCGTCCCCACCACCCGGTCTTCGCGTCGCAGCTCGTCACCGGCACCGACCCCGGGCTTGAGACGGAGGCCGCGGAGGATCCGGGGAACACGGCCGCCCCGTGAATTGATGCGAGCGACCAGCTCTTGCCCCAGGAAGCAACCCTTGTCCAAGGCCACCGCCGATTCGACCAGACCGCTCTCCTGAGGAATCGTGGACTCGTCGACATCGACACCCATGCGTGGCTCACCGGCGGCGATTCGCAAACCGTCCGCCAGCTCTGGCGGCGCCTCGTCGAGATCGGGAGCGGGGCCGGAGACAAAGGTTCGACGCACCCCCGGAAGCGAGATGTCGGCCTCGATCCGATCGCCGTTGGCCCATCCTCCCTTGGCAACCGACCCGCCTTCCAGGATCACGACTCCAGGGTCCCCCTCCTCGATGTCCGCTTTGACCCTGATCCGGTAACGCCTCAGCGAGGCCGCCAGTCCATCTCCTCGACCGGCGTCCACCACGAAACCCACCTCGTCATCGCCCCGGAGAACCCACGGGATCTCCACCAGCTTTCCTTGAGGCCCCAGCCAGAGAGATCTGGTCACCTCACCCGGCGCCACCCTCTCCAGGTCCTGTGCGATGAGGTCCTGGAGGAAGCGGATCGCCTCTGGTCCCCGGACCCACACGGTCTCCATGCGGTGGGGGTCGAGCAGAGGGGCGGGAAGAACCGCGACCATCAGATGGTCGCCAAGTCCTCGAGGAATGGGATGTTGATGATGATGCGGCTGAAGAACGACGACAACCGACCCATGTAACCGAGAGCCATCACCACACCGAAACCGGCCAAGACCACACCGGAGACGATGTTGATGGTGCGGAGATACGGCTTGAGCCTTCCAAACACCTTGTGGAGGCCGAGACCCGCAAACAGGAAGGGGACCCCCAGACCAAGCGAGAAGGCTACGAGCAGCCCAATCCCCCTCCCCACCGTCTCCTGGGTGGTGGCGAAGGCGAGAATCACGGTGAGGATGGGGCCGATGCAAGGGGTCCAACCGAATCCGAACGCCATCCCCATTACCGGCGGCGCCAGCGACCCAAGGCGGCTGGGGCGCACCTCGACGCGGCGCTCCCGCTGCAGAAACCCGAACAACCCCCTGTTGGTGACGGCCAGCGCCACCATCAAGAGCCCGAACACGACTATCACGATCCCGGCGATCTGGGTGAGAGTGCCCAGATTGTGGCGAAGGAGGTTGCCCAGACTGGTGGCACCGGCGCCGATGGCGGCGAAGACCAACGTGAATCCTGCGATGAAGAGCAGGATCACCCTCAGCATGCGGCCCCGTTCCACGGCGCCGCTGTCGAGATCGGAAGCGGAGTATCCACTCATCATCGACAGGTAGCCGGGAAGCAGCGGGAGCACGCACGGCGAGATGAACGACACAACGCCACCACCGAAGGCGACGACGGCCTGGATCAGGAAGGATGCGGTCTCGAGGTCTTCGAACATCTCTTGGGACAACTGGGGTGGAGAGGACAATCATTCCACGGCACCGCCGATACCCTCGTATTCACGTGGCCAATCCCCTGCGCCGGATGTGGGCGGCGTTCCTGCCAACCGCTCGGTTCACCACCGCCGACCGCTGGATGGTTCTCGTGGTCTGGTCGGGCGGGCTGATACAGGGGTACGCACAGAGTCAAGCCTCTGCCACCCTCCCCTTCACCCGTGCCGGGCTGGGGATGACCGAGGGTCAGATGAGCCTGATCCTGGGTTTGGCACGCCTGGCCGCTTTTGCCGCTGTGCCGCTGGCGCGGATCGCCGACCGATCGGGACGGCGCGGCCCGCTGATCTGGGCGCTGCTCATAGTGGTCGCCGGCGGAGCGGGCGCAGGACTGGCCGTTGACGGCTGGCACTACGGGTTGGCCCAGGCGGTGATGCGAACCGGGACGGCGGCGGTGACCGGGCTCTCGGTGGTGCTGCTATCCGAGCGGGTGACACCCGCCATCCGCGGCTACTCGGTTGCGTTCTATGCGGCGGCGGTCAGCCTGGGATCAGGTCTGGCGCTGATGGCGCTGCCCCTCGCCGATGGGGACGCCGAGGCGTGGAGGATCCCCCACCTTCTCACGGTTGGCGGTCTCCTCATCATTCCCTTCATCGCGCGGAGGCTGCCCGAGAGCCGGCTCGTTCGATCGGAATCGCACACACGGTCGAGTTTCTCAACTCTCGCCACCGGGGTCTGGAGGCGCCGGTTCTGGCTGGTGGCTGCCATCGGATTGTTGATCTCGGCTTTCGGCACCCTTGGTCTTGCCTTCTCAACCGAGCGCATGATCGCCGATCTCGGATTCACCACCGGCACCGCGGTGATCGTGTCCCTGGTCGGGGGGACGGTAGGAGGGGTCGGGTTCTTCCTGGGCGGCCACCTCGCCGATTCCTGGGGCCGGCGCAAGACCACAATCTTGTCCATGCTGGCCTCGCTCGCCGGGGGGCTCACCCTGTACTCGGCCGAGGCCCTTCCTGTGGTGGCCGGCGCCGTGGTGGTCTCATCATTTGGGACATTCGCCCTGGCTCCTGCCTTCGGTGCTCACCGGGCGGAGCTGTTCCCTACGCGGCTCCGTGCCATGGCAAACACTGCTGCCGCCAATTTCGCCCTGGCTGGATCGGCACTGGGGCTCCTCCTGGGCTCGTTCACCATCGACCGGATAGGAGTTGCCACGACGGTCCGGGCCCTCGGTATCGGAGTAGTCGTTGCCGCAGCGCTGACCTGGCGTCTCCCGGAGACCCTTGGTCAGGATCTGAGGGCCGTAGACACCGATCCGCGGTAGCCGGCAAGCAGCTCGAGCGCGC
>CAZKFU010000139.1:0-923 GCA_964552165.1 uncultured Acidimicrobiaceae bacterium | reverse complement strand
GGTCGCGTCCGACGTGCTACCGTTGAAGTGGGCAAAGGCCGATCATGCCGATTCTCTCCATGTTCTACGGTATCGTGGTGCGTATGTACTTCTTCGACGACAAGCAGCACCACACCTCTGGCGGCGATCATTGCCGCCAACCACCACCAGATTGCACCCAGCGAACCGCCATACAACAGCATGCCGACCACCCCTACCGCGGCGCCGACGCCTGTGGACCACACCATCCGCTCGAAGGCGAGCAATCCCAGAAAGATGCCGTCGCCCACGAAGACAGCTGCGGCAATGGGCTGCATCACGGCGGCAACCACTACGGCCGACGCCACCAGCGATGACACCTCGGGATCGTCGACGAGTTGGGTGGCTATACCTCCGCCCAACAGCAAAAGCGTTCCCAAGACGACCCCAACGATCGCACCCCAGACCGTGAGCCGCTTCGCCAAACGGCCCACGAGAGACGGGTCGCGCTCACCACCGGCGCGCGCCACCAGACCTTGTGCCGCCACCGCCAGTGCATCGGCGATCATCGCCAGCAGTAGAAAGAGTTGGGCGACCACCTGATGCGCGGCCACCTCGGCGGCCCCGATCCTCGTCGCCACCGAGGCGGCGACGGTGAACGAGGTGAGGAGGAGGGCAGTCCTGAGCACAAGCTTCCCCCCTGCGGAGGCAAGTCCTGTGGCTCCCCTCCGTACCGCTTCGATGGACCGCGGCCGAGCAGCGAGACCACGCCTCCAGATCAGCCTCAGGAACCAACCCGCACCCACCCACTGAGCGATGACGGTGGCAACGGCGGCGCCGGTGAGACCCCATCGCAGTCCGAAGATGAGCAGCGGATCGAGGGCGAGGTTGATCAGATTGACCCCCACCGCCACCCGCAGTGGTGTTCGGGTGTCGAGGTGACCTCGGAACACACCATGACCGGC
>CAZKFU010000138.1:0-4150 GCA_964552165.1 uncultured Acidimicrobiaceae bacterium | reverse complement strand
CCGAGTCGACGCTCCGAGTGGTCGCACCCAACGTCGGCGGCGGGTTCGGTCAGAAGCAGTGCCTCCCTCCCGAGTATGTGGTCACCACCTGGCTGGCACGGCATCTCGAACGAACCGTGGCCTGGGTGGAGGACCGGGTTGAGAACCTGATCGCCTCTTTCCACAGCCGTGACCAGCTGATCAAGGTTCGCGGAGCCTTCGATCAGGGCGGTCGGCTCCACGCCATCGACGTTGACATTCTCTGCGACGTCGGCGCCTATTCCTGCTATCCGGTCACTCACGGTGTGGAGCCGCTCATGGCCATGGCCGAGTTCACCGGCCCATACGACGTGCCGGCCTATCGAGCCCGAGCCAGGGCGGTGTCCACCAACACCTGCCCAATGGCCCCGTACCGTGGCGTCTCCCGCCCGGTGATAACGCTCGCCATGGAGCGTCTCATGGACAGGGCGGCGCGTGAGCTCAGCCTCGACCCCGTCGAGGTCCGACGAACCAATCTGATCAAGGCCTTTCCCCACCGGTCGGCAACGGGAATCGTCTATGACGAGGGGAGCTACCAAGAGGCCTTGGACACCGCAGCGGAAGCACTCGACGTGGCGGCCTTCAGAAAGGAGCAGGAGGAGGCGCGACTGGATGGTCGCCACCTCGGCATTGGGTTCTCCAGCTTCTCGGAGCGCACCGGATACGGGACACCGACGTTCGCCACCCGGGCTATGGAGGTCACCCCGGGGTACGAGACGGTGGACATGAGCATCGATCCTTCCGGTGACGTCCTGGCGAGGATCGGCACCTCCCCCCATGGCCAGGGCCTCGAGACCAGCCTGGCTCAGCTGATAGCCGACGAGATCGGCACCAGTCCGGAGCGGGTGCGCATCATCGCTGGAGACACCGACGAGACCCCGTATGGTTGGGGCACCTTCGCCAGTCGGTCGATGGTGCTCAGCGGAGGCGCCTCGAAGATGGCCGCGACCAAGCTGCGGGAAAAGGTGATCACGGTGGCCGCGGACATGCTCGAGGCGGCACCTGAGGACATCGTCCTCGAGGAAGGGCTGGCGACCGTCAGGGGCACCGACGTCTCAGTCGCCCTGGCGGCGGTGGCACGGCGCACCTATCACGCAAGCCACCTGTTGGGTGAGGGCCTCGAGCCCGGCCTCTACGCCACCGCGACCTACGACCCTGAAGGCACGTTCTCCAACGCCTGTCACGTTGCCGTCGTCGAGGTGGATGTTGCCACCGGCCATGTGGCGATCCTTCGGTACATCGTCGTAGAGGACGCCGGAATATTGATCAATCCGCTCATCGTCGACGGCCAGATACACGGCGGCGTGGCCCAGGGGATCGCCTCCGCGCTCTACGAGGAGATGGTCTACGACCAGGAAGGCAACCCGGTGACGGCGTCGTTCATGGACTACCTCTTGCCGAGCGCCGGAGAGATCCCGCAATTCGAAATACACCATCTCGAGACCCCGACGGACCGGACGATCACCGGAGCCAAGGGACTGGGGGAAGGAGGCACCATTGGTGCGCCGGCTGCGGTGCTCAACGCCATCTCTGACGCTCTGGCCCCCTTCTTCGTCGAGATGTCCCATATCCCCGCCACTCCAGAAAGGGTCCGAGCTGCCGTGAGGGCAGCCGACCGGAGCGTGTCACCAGAGAGGAGCAACGCGTGAACCAGGCAGAGGTCGAGACGATGGCACTGGACCTGGAGGTCAACGGGCGTCGATACCCGGTCATAGTTGAGCCTCGCAAGCTGCTTGCCGACGTGTTGCGAGAGGACTGCGGGCTCACCGGGACGCACCTCGGTTGTGAGCACGGAGTCTGTGGCGCCTGCACCGTCCTGGTCGATGGCGAACCGGTGCGTTCCTGTCTGATGTTCGCTGCACAGGCCGAGGGGAGCGCGATCCGCACCGTCGAGGGACTCGCCTCCGACGAGAGTCTCCACCCGATGCAGCAGGCCTTCTGGGAGGAGCACGGGCTCCAATGTGGGTTTTGCACGCCCGGATTCCTGATGCTGGCGGTCGGTGCGCTCGAGCAGGCGCCCGATCTCGAAGGGGAAGCGCTCGAGGATGTGCTCTCCTCCAACCTCTGCCGGTGCACCGGCTACCAGAACATAAGGAAAGCGATCCTCTCTGCCCAGGCGGTGATGGCCGGCTCGTCGTCACCCGACCGTCCACCGCTGACCGAGGGATAGTGGCCTTGGGGTACGTCGGGAGCAGTGTGCGCCGGATCGAGGACCCGAAGCTGATTCGCGGTCTTGGTACCTACGTTGCCGATGTCCGCATACCGGGCATGGTCCACGCCGCGATCCTCCGAAGCCCATTCGCACACGCCGGGGTGAAGTCGATCGACACCTCGATCGCCCGGCAACGCGAGGGAGTGCTCGACGCCATCACTTTCGCCGACATCGCCGAGGTCCCCGAGATACCGATGCGTCTCGCCCACCACCCCGAGCTGAGTCGGGCGTTGCAGCGGGCCCTGGCCGATCGGAAGGTGCGGTACGTCGGGGAGCCGGTTGCCGTCGTGGTCGCCGAGAACCGGTATCTGGCGGAGGACGCCTTGGCTTTCATCGACGTCGATTACGAGCCGATTCCGGTGGTTGTCGACTGCGATCGGGCGATGAGCGACCAAGCCTCTCGCCTCCATGACGACGTCCCGGGAAACGTGGTTCTCGAGTTCTCACAAGAGAGTGGTGACATCGCCACCGTCGAGGGTCAAGCCCATCTGGTCATCGAGGACACCTTCTACGTGCAGCGTCACACCGGCATACCTTTGGAGAATCGCGGGCTCGTAGCCGAGTTCAACGAGGCAGAGGGCACCCTCACGGTGTGGGGAGCGAGCAAGGTCATACATTTCAACCGCGGCGTGCTCTCGAAGCTCATGGGTATGTCCGAGGACCGGATCCGCATGGTCGAAACGGAGGTTGGCGGCGGATTCGGCATCCGAGGCGAGTTCTACCCGGAGGACCTGCTCGTTCCGTTTCTGGCACGCAGGTTGAAGCGCCCTGTCGCGTGGATCGAAGATCGGGTCGAGCACTTCCGCGCCGCCAACCACTCCCGGGAACAGACCCACCACGTGCGCGTCGGTGTCGATGAGCGGGGGCAGATCCTCTGGTTGGAGGACCGTGTCCTCAACGACATGGGTGCGTACATCCGCACCCATGGGGCGACGGTGCCGACGATGACGGCGGCGTATCTCCCCGGGCCGTACCGCATTCCCAACTACAGCTGTCACATCACGTGTGTGCTCACGAACAAGACACCGACCGGGACCTACCGGGCGCCGGGCCGCTTCGAGGCGGCTTTTGTTCGCGAGCGCTTGATGGACATGATCGCCAATGAGCTCGGGATCGAGCCCGTGGAGGTCCGTTCCAGGAATTTCATCTCAGCCGACTCCATGCCATACGACACCGGCTTGCAGGCTCACGGGACTCCAGTGGTGTACGACAGTGGTGATTACGAGAAACATCTACGCCATGGGCTCGAAGCCTTCGACTACTCCCAGGTGAATGACTGGGCCTCGGAGATGCGCCGCGCCGGCCGGGCTGTGGGAGTCGGCATCGGTTGGTTCGTCGAGAAGACCGGTCTTGGCCCGTGGGAGTACTCCAGGGTTGAGATGGCGGAATCGGGCACCGTCACCGTCTTCTCCGGGATCTCGAATGTGGGCCAAGGAGTGCTCACCAATCTCGCTCAGATCTCGGCAGACGAGTTGGCGATGGACATCAGCGATGTACGGGTGGTCCTCGGCGACACCGCCGTCGTTCCGTACGGCAACGGCAGCTTCGCCAGTCGCGGTGCGGTCATGGCAGGAAGTGCCTCCGCCATCGCCGCCGGAAGGGTGAAGTCGAAGCTGTTGACCGCGGCGGCTGTCATGATGGAATGCAGCACCGAGGACCTGGTGCCTGCCAACGGCACCGTATCGGTAAGGGGTGTTCCCGGCAGCGAGTTGACCTACGCCGAGATCGCATCGGCGCTCTCGCCGTCACGCGCCGCGGCGATCGGGATGGAACCTGGCCTGACCGAGGAGGCCTTCTTTCACGTCGACCGAATGGTCTATCCATACGGCGCTCACCTGGCAATGGTGGAGGTCGATCGCGACACGGGCCACATCGACATCCTCAAGTACATGGTCACCTACGACGTCGGGCGCGCAGTCA
>CAZKFU010000137.1:0-4202 GCA_964552165.1 uncultured Acidimicrobiaceae bacterium | reverse complement strand
GCCCCGCCCCAGTTTCTCCGAGCTGCGGACGCCGGCGCCCGTGGCCGCGAGAAGGAAGACCGGGCAGAGAAAGGCGATCCCAAATGCAAGGAGGAAACGGAGGGTGAAGCTGTAGTACTCGGCGAACCGTAGATTGTTCTCGACATCCTCGAAGATTCCGAGAAGGAACTCGAGGCCCCTGGGCAGAACGAAGTACCCGAAGACCACCCCGGCCACAAACAGGACCACCAGGCTCGAGACGATGGGCACCGCCCACCGACGCTCCCTTTCGTTGAGCGCGGGGGTGATGAATGCCCAGACCTGGAAGAGGATCACCGGGCTGGCGATGATCACGCCCCCAAAGAGGCCGATACGCATCAGAACGCCCCATTGCTCGCCGGCGGCGAGGGTCTGGAAGTTGGCGTCGGGTGCCGCCTTGAAGAAGGGGGCCTCCAAGACCTCGCGCAGCCCGTCGACGAAGATGAAGGCGACGGCGGCGCCAACGCCGACGGCGACCGCGGACCACACGATGCGCCTCCGCAGCTCGTTGAGGTGAGCCATGATCGGCTGTGGTCTGTCAGCGCTCACTCGTCCTCGTCCTGCTCCCTTTCGAGCTTCTCGAGGTCGTCCATGGCTTGCCCGGGAGTCGGACCTGACACCGGTTTGGGCCCGGTCCACTCCAGGCGATCAACGCCGGTCTCCTTGGCCACCCCCGCGATATCGCGGCGCACGTCATCCAGGGGCGCCCGGAGATCGCGACCAACCTCTCGGAGATCGGTCACCTCCTCCTCGAGGCCCTGCCTCAGGTCACGCGCCGCCTGTCGAAGGTCCCGCGTCAGCGATCCCAGCTTTCGGGCGAGCTCGGGGAGGCGCTGTGGGCCGAGCACGACGAGCGCCAGGAGCAGGATGATGATGATCTCTCCGCCTTGAAGCACGGTGCGATGGTAAGCGCCCGGGAGTGCATTACACGACGATGGCGGCCCGAAGGCCGCCATCGTGTGTCGGTGTTGCCCGAGACCGACCTCTTCCGGAGCTCCGGTCAGCTGGCCAGGAGCCGGAAAGGATCCATTTCCGACTCGAGGGCGGCGGCGAAGGCTTCGATCTCCTCTTCGGTGATCGGCTCCGGGTTGATCACGACAAACGAAACACCCGTGGCGAGGAGGACACTCACCACCCGATTGTTGGCGTGCCGCCGCTGTTGGCGGGCGCATGTCGGGCATCGAAAGCGGTAGTCACCTTCCTGGCGGCCCGGCTTCAGCTCGAGAGCCAGGTCGGCCGGGCTGAGGTGTATGTCTCCGCAATCGGGGCAGCTCGTCTTGATAGTGGTCATCCCATTTCTCCGGTCTCCCGCATTCGCCATGGACATCGGCAGAGACCGAAGAGACCTGAAGAGGTGCTCGTTAGGTCGGTAGTCCCGTTTCGCGCGAGTACCTTCGAAGGATGTCCGAGGCCAGTTCGCGGGTGCGTGAGGCGACCTCCGCTCCGACGACAAGCCTGGCATCGCTGCCCAGGCGAAGAAGAAGTCGAGCCGCCACCAAGGCGTCCGACGACGAGAACTCGATCGTCGTGTCATCACCCTTCGACACGATGTCGACCGGGTAGTAGTCGAGGACCCAGCGAGCCCGAGGCGACAGCGAGATGGTGGCGGTCACGTCGTCGTCCGAAGGGACATAAGACACGCCGGGCGGAGGTGGGTCGGAGGGTGGAGCGAAGGTCTGCCCCACTGCCGCCAATGTCTTTATCCGATCGACCCTGAAGACGCGGCGGTCCTCGGCCAGCCGGCAGTAACCCGACACATACCAATTTCCCAATGCGGCGAACACCGACCACGGCTCGATGGCGCGCTCGGTTGTCTTCTCGCTTCCCACCGAGGTGTACGAGATTCTCATCACCTCACCGTCGATTGCCGCCTGGCGAAGCCGGCCGACCAACTCGTGTTCCGCAGGCTCGACATCGATCACGAGGCTTTGCTCGGCGTCGGGGAGCACCGCGGATGCCAGCTTGTCCACCGCCGTCTTCAGCGCAGACGGTGCCTGGCCCGAAGCCAGGACCGCCATTCCCGAGGCCAGGAGTGTGAGCAGCTCGGCACTTGTGAGGCGGGGAGCGTTGGAGAAGTACTCGGCGGCGTCCACGACGACCTCGTCGTCCTCCAGCCACGCCTCCATGAGATCGCCGGGCCCGTATCCGGGGAGGCCGCAAACGAACACCGTGCCCAGATCACGGGCGAGCTCGGCGCGGGTGTATCCAAAGCGCTCTTGAAGCTCGGCGACGGTGGCCCCGCCTCGAGCCATGACAAAGGGCAGCATGGCGAGGATGCGGGAGAGTCGCGAGACTGTTCGGCCGCTGGTCACGGGAGCGCGGCCACCGCAGCCTCCACCCTGTCGACGATCTCGGCGCGAAGCTCAGGCGGCGACTTCACCTCGGCCGCGGCGCCAAAAGAGAGGACCCAGCCTACAAACGAGTCTCGATTGGAGACCGGGATGGTGACAACCAGCGGCTCCCCGACCGACTCGTCGTATGGGGTGCGCAGAGTGCGGGCTGCCCACCATGCCACCTCGGGGTCGAACTCGACCGTGGCAACCACACTGTCCTCGCCGATGTCCCATGGTTGACCCCCAAGGGCGCTCCTCATCTGAAAGTCAGCGGGTCGTTGGAACGAGCCGGCTCGGTCGTCGAGGTCGAGGTCGGAGATTCGATCGGTGCGGAACACGCGAACGCCTTCCCCGGATTCCCCCACGACGTACCAGTGGCCGCGTCGATGGCTCAACCCGTACGGCGCGAGACGCCGTCGTTTCTCACCGTATGCGAATTCGATCCGTCGCTTGTCGGCGACAGCCTCGAATATCGAAGCCAGAAGCTCCGCCTCGGCTCCCAAGTCTGCCCCCAGCGGCTCCACGCCGGTGGCGAGATCGGCGCCTCCCAGCTTGTAGATGCCCTCCGGTCCGGGGGCACCCTCACCCACCCGCACCACACGAGCTGCCAGCGCCAGCGCCGCCCGCTCCTCGTCTTCGAGTCCGGGGTCGGGGGCGGCGTAGCGGCCGGCATCGACGACGTATCCAAAGTCGACTTCGAAGGCATCGAGGGGGCGCAGCTCGAGCGGTATCCCGATGCGGCGCAGCACAACCTTGTCTCGCTCGAACATTCGGTGAAACGCCTCGTCGGACTGATCGCCGTAGCCGGCGACGGTGCGCCTGATCTCGTCGGCGGTCACCGGTCGGGTCTCGCTGAGGAGATAGGCGAGGAGGTTCAGCAGCCGTTCGATGACGCGGTGCATCTCAAGCCTTCCGTCTTGGCGCCGGGACGGCGCGGTGCACTTTGAGCGGTACCCTCCGTTCTCGCGCACGGACGGCGCCAGATCCGCCCCCGTCTCCTGTGCGAAAACGAAGGGAGGGGGTGGCTCACAGCGATTCGATCAGCCGGTCCACCCTCTCGTCAAAGGCCTTGAACGGGTCTTTGCAAAGGACTGTCCGCTGCGCCTGGTCGTTGAGCTTGAGGTGGACCCAGTCGACCGTGAAGTCTCGTTTCCGCGCCTTGGCTGCTCTGATGAACTCCCCCCGAAGGCGTGCTCGTGTCGTCTGCGGCGGGCGTCTCACCGCAGCCGCGATGTCCTCGTCCGTGACGACACGATCGACCAGCCCTTTCTTCTCCAGCATGTAGTACAACCCGCGGTCGCGATCGACGTCGTGATAGGAGAGGTCGATCATGGCCAGCCTGGGATCCGATCGAGTCAGCCCGCGGCGCTCCTGGTACCGATCCAGCATCTTGTGCTTGATGACCCAGTCGACCTCGCGGTCTAGGGTCATCGGGTCTTTCTCCAGCCCGGTGAGGGTGTGCTCCCAGCGATCGACGGCTCGCTGCACCTCCGGAGGGAAACCGGGGCTGCGCGAGAATCGCATCGCCCGGTCCAGGTACTCCCACTGGATGTCGAGAGCGGACAGCTCGCGGCCATTGGCGAGCTTTATCTTCCGCTTGCAGGTGATGTCATGTGAGATCTCCCTGATGGCGCGGATCGGGTTCTCCAATGTGAGATCTCGGAAAACGACGTCGCGCTCGATCATCTGCAGGAGCGCCACCATCGTTCCCACCTTGACATACGTGGCGTACTCGCTCATGTTGGAATCGCCGGCGATGACGTGGAGGCGTCGGTAGCGCTCGGCGTCGGCGTGGGGCTCGTCGCGGGTGTTGATGATCGGACGAGATCGTGTCGTGGCCGAGGACACCCC
>CAZKFU010000136.1:0-4231 GCA_964552165.1 uncultured Acidimicrobiaceae bacterium | reverse complement strand
CCGCCGCCGGCTACGGGGTTGTCGCCTGTAACCCTCGAGGCTCCTCAGGTCGAGGGGAGAGCTTCGTGGCCGCCGTCGCCGGGGAGGGTTGGGGAGCAGTCGATGTCGCAGATGTCGATGCCGTGGTCGCCGAGGCGATGGACAGGTTCGACCGACTCGATCCCCATCGCATGGGCATCATGGGTGGGTCGTACGGAGGCTTCCTCACCGCCTGGATCATCGGTCACCAAACCCGATGGAAGTCGGCAGTTGTGGAGAGGGCGCTCCTGAGCTGGCCGTCGTTTGCAGGCACCTCCGACATCGGCCCCTACTTCACGGACGCGTATGCCGGCGAGGGGTCCTGGGAATCGTGGTGGAGGAAGAGCCCGCTGCGGTTGGCTGACAAGGTGACCGCGTCGACGCTGATAATCCACTCCGAGGACGATCATCGATGTCCCATCGAACAAGCCGAGCAGTATTTCACCGCCCTCGTCCGATCCGGCGTCGAGACGGAGATGCTCAGGTTCCCGGGTGAGGGGCATGAGATGTCGCGCTCGGGGAAGCCGAGGCATCGAGTGGAGCGATACGAAGCGATCCTCGACTGGCACGCCCGTCACCTATGACACCTGGGGTTGCTTCGGCGTTAGCCTCTCACTATGGAACCAACCAGCTACATCTGGTCAGACGGCGAGATGGTGGAGTGGGAGGCCGCCACGGTCCATTTCCTCAGCCACGCCCTCCACTACGGCACCGGCGTGTTCGAGGGAATCCGCGCCTACGCCACACCCGAGGGTACAGCCGTCTTTCGGCTCACCGACCACATGGAGCGGCTCCATCGCTCCGCTCGGGCTTACGGTCTGCCCCTTCGCCACGACGTGGCGACCCTGAACGAGGCGTGCCGCGAGCTGCTGCGGGTCAACGAGCTTGAATCCGGGTACGTCCGGCCCCTGGTCTTCTTCGCCGAGGGCGCGGCATCGGTGAACCCGAAGGGGGCTTCGGTTCGCACGATGATGGCTGCCTGGGCTTGGGGTCCCTACATGGGTGAGGACGGGATCCGAGACGGTGTCAGGGCCCGGGTCTCGTCCTGGCGGCGGATCTCTCCTTCGTCTTTCATTCCCACCGCCAAGGGAACGGGTCAATACCTCAATTCGGTGTTGGCCAAATCTGAGGCGACGCGCACCGGCTACGACGAGGCCATCCTCCTCAACGAGCAGGGATCAGTTGCCGAAGCGTCTGGCGCCAACATCTTCGTGGCTCGCGACGGCGGGGTCGTCACCCCGCCGGTCTCGTCCGGCATTCTCGAGGGAATCACCCGCGCCTCGGTGATGAAGCTTCTGACCGACGCCGGGATTGAGGTCAAAGAGTCCGTGCTCATGAGGGGATCCCTCTACGACGCCGATGAGCTCTTCTTCGTGGGGACCGCGGCCGAGGTCACCCCAATTCGCGAGCTCGACGACCGGCCTATCGGCTCCGGTGTCCCGGGACCCATAACCCGCATGGCTCAGGACCTGTTCGCGGATGCAGTCCGAGGAAAGCTCGATGAGTACCGGCATTGGCTCGACCTCGTCTGATGGGGCAGCAGCCAAACATTCAACCCAAAGCGGGTCAGCGCCCCCGGCCCTCATTGGAGCCGGCGCCGGCTCGGCGTTGGACCCCCGGGATGAGACCGGGGATGATCACCGCTCCGGATCAGGTCCCACACGGGGGCGCCTTTGGGGTGCCGGGCCCCGATGCCGGTTGGGCGCACCGGGTGATGAGACACGTGGAGATGCCGTCTGACGACCCCGATCTCCACGCAGTGGTGGCAGCCCTGGTGATGGCGCGGGCGGGGCTTCTCGGGAGGGGGCCCGTCAAAGAGGACGTCGAGGTGGCGCTGATCCTGTGCGGGTACTTCGATGGGGCCCCACCCACGTTGTCCGAGCGACGACAGCGTTGGTTGGACGCTGTTCCTCACGAGCCAAGAGCCGGGACTCGCGCCGTCTCCGAAGTCGATCGGGAGCTGTTGGTCAATCCTCCACAGAAGGTGCGTTACGCCCTGACGCGGTGATGGCGAGGGCGGTCGAGCCCGGGATGACCACGTAGAAAGCCGGTTCCTCGGAGCAGCGGCCAGCAACTACCGTCGCCGGCACATGAAGATCGTTCGCATACGCAGCGGCGACGACATCACCTACGGTCTCGCCGACAACGACGGGGTCACGGTCTACATGGGCTCGCCCTTTGTGGCGTGGGAGGCCACCGAGACCGTGGTCCCCTGGGATGCGGTGCAGCTCTTGGCTCCGGTTCTGCCGACAAAGGTGGTTTGTGTCGGCAAGAACTACGCCGACCACGCCGAGGAGATGGGCGGTGAGCTACCGGAGATCCCCAAGATCTTCATGAAGCCGGCTACTTCGGTCGTCGGTCCCAATGCTCGGGTGGTCTACCCACCGCAGAGCAAGGAGGTCCACCACGAAGCCGAACTGGCGGTGGTGATAGGCAAGCTCGCCCGCCACGTCAAGGCGGAGGATGCGTCCCAACACATCCTGGGATACACCGCGGGCAACGACGTCACCGCCCGCGACCTGCAGCGCGCCGACGGTGGCCATTGGACCCGGGCCAAAGGGTTTGACACCTTCTGCCCGCTGGGCCCTGCCATCGAGACCGAGCTCGATCCCTTGGAGCGGTTGGCCGTGATCGCCAAGGTCAATGGGGAGGTAAGGCAGGCAGGATTCACCAGCGACATGGTCTTTGGGGTCGCAGAGCTCCTCGAGTTCATCTCCTCGGTGATGACGCTGCTTCCCGGTGACGTGATCATGACCGGCACCCCGTCGGGGGTGGGGCCGGTGCAGCCGGGCGATGTGATGGAAGTCGAGGTCGATGGTGTCGGGGTTCTGATCAACCCGGTGGAGCGCCCGTGACGGTGCGGGTCAGGGTCGCCCCCTCGCCAACGGGTGCCTTGCATGTGGGGGCTGCCCGCGCCGCTCTCTTCAACTGGCTTTACGCCCGGCGCCACGGCGGCAGTTTCATCCTGAGGATCGATGACACCGATATCGAGCGGTCCACGACCGAGTTCGAGGAGGACATCAAGGATTCCTTGCGCTGGCTGGGGCTCGACTGGGATGAGGGCGTCGACGCCGGAGGCCCTCACGGCAGCTACCGCCAGTCCGACCGGCTCGACCGCTACCGGGATGCGGCTGAGACGCTGGTGGCCGAGGGCTTCGCCTATTACGACGATAGAGACAGCGAAGAGGCCGAGGCGCTACGAGAGCAGGCGCGGAGCGAGGGACGCCATCCGAGCCATTACCTCAGGCGTCCCGAGAGCAATTTCACAGAAGGAGTGATTCGTCTCTCCATTCCTCAGGGAGATGCCATCTCCTTCGATGATCTGGTTCGCGGCCGGGTCACCTTTCAGCCCGATGACGTGGACGACTTCGTCATCCTCCGCTCCGACGGACGGCCCACCTACCACTTGGCCTCGACCGTGGACGACATCGATTATTCGATCACCCACGTGGCCCGCGGCGAGGACCTTCTCCCGTCGACACCGAAACACATCGTGCTGGCCCAGGCGTTGGGAGCCAAAGCCCCGATCTACGCCCATCTTCCGCTGCTGTTCGGCCCCGACAACAAGAAGCTCTCCAAGCGACACGGTGCCACCGCGCTGACCGAGTTTCGCGACAAGGGGTATCTGCCCGAGGCGATGTTCAACTACCTGGCGCTCCTGGGTTGGTCATTGCCCGGTGACGTGACCATCTTCGGCCGGGAGGAGGCGATCGCCGCCTTCGATCTCGCAGATGTCTCCAAGAACCCCGCAGTGTTCGACGTCCAGAAGCTGGAGTGGATGAACGGGGAGTACATCCGGGCGATGGCCCTCGACGAGTTTGTGGCGAGAGTGCGACCAGCGGTGGAGGCCGCCGCCGGCAGGGCACTGACATCGGAGGACTGGCAACGGTTCGCAGCCATCGCCCCCCTCGTCCAGGAGCGGACGAAGCTGCTCCACGAGGCCGGTGCCCAGGTGTCGTTCCTTTTCCTCCCCATTGAGGAGTACGACGCAGACTCCTGGGCCAAGGTGATCGAGAAGGAAGGGGTCGGCGAGGTGCTGTTCGTGGCCAGGGCCAAGCTCGCCCAGGTCGAGCCCTGGTCTCCCGGTGGCATCGAAGCCGCACTCCAATCGATGCTGTCCGACCTCGACATCGGCGCCCGCACGGGTCTGCAACCGGTCCGCGTCGCTGTCACCGGCTCGTCGGTGAGCCCGCCTCTGTACGAGTCCTTGGCG
>CAZKFU010000135.1:0-4311 GCA_964552165.1 uncultured Acidimicrobiaceae bacterium | reverse complement strand
TTCTGCTGAGACCCTGTCCCTTTTCCTCTGACACTTGTCTACCTCCCTGGTCGCGTGTAACTCACGCCTCTAATGGTGAATCGCCCTTCGACCCACACCATCACTCTACGCGCGAGGGGTGGTGCTGTCTCTACGACCGGCGTCGTATTTGACGAGCTATCCTGTGATCCATTGTGGGCAGGGAAAACCAGGTTGGGGGAAGGATCGGTCCGCCACATCAGCGGCTCTTGGAGACCGAGATCGAAGGCGAGGTGAGTCTCTACGATCCGGAGACTGAGCGCGTCACCGTCCTCAACGCCACCGCCAGTGACGTGTGGAGGCTCGCCGACGGTGACCACACCGCCGCCGACATCGTCTCGCTCCTCGCCCAAAGCTACGGCGTGGCTCCCGATGACATCCAAGACGACATCGAGAAGGCGATCCACAGTCTCACCGAAGCAGGCCTCTTCGAGTCACCATGAAGGTGGTCCGCCGCACGTGTTGGAGGACAGAGCTCGACGACGTGGTGTGGAGCACCGATAGGCGCTATCCCGTCATCGGCACCACTATCCGTGTGCTGTCGACCGACGTCGGGGTGGCCGACCATGCCCATCAGCTACTGGAGCAGTTTGGCACCACCGAGCTCGGGGCCAGGACCGTGAACACGATTCGGGTGGCCCGCCTCTCCGACGATGCGACCAGCCTGCTCCGGGGCTGTGGAACGGTCGCCGCCAGCGCCGACAGCGCCGAGCTGGTGGCGCCTCTCATCGGGGCCGTCAACGAGGCCGCCCTGGCGAGCTGTCCCAGCTTCGCCGTCCACGCAGGGGTGGTGGCGTTGGGGGATCGAGTGGTGGTGATCCCTGGTCCGTCGGGCGGAGGCAAGTCGACATTGACCGCCGCCTGTCAGCTCACCGGTTTCGGGTACGTCTCGGACGAGGCGCTGGTCCTCGACGACGACGGAACCGTCGTCTCCTACCCCAAGCCGTTGGCGCTCACTCGGTGGAGCTGTGAGACCCTGGGAATCGAACCGCAGGACCCGGAGCGGCTGCTCGCCGCCAACGAGCTCGGCCCGGTTGCCAACGGCAGCCGAAAAGCCGTCACCCACATCCTCCTCACCACCTTTGGAGGTGGGCCGGCGTCGCTGTGGGAGGCCACCCCGTCGGAGGCGGTGGCCGCCCTCATCACCTACTCCTTCAACCACTACCGGAACCCGGCGCGGGCGTTCCACCTGGCAACCGCCACCGCCCGCCAGGCGCGGGTGTGGCATATGGAATACGGGGACCCGATGCAGGCGGCCAGGCTGCTTCACGATCGCCTTGCTTAGACCTCTCACTCCACGGTGACGGTCTTCGCCAGGTTGCGAGGCTTGTCGACATCGAGACCCCTGGCTGCGGCAACGTGATAGGCGAGAAGTTGTAACGGGACCACCGCGGTGACGGTGCACAACAGGTCGGGGCCGGCCGGGACCCGGATCACGTGGTCGGCGACCTCACCAACATCAGCCCCCTCCTCGGCAACGAGAACGATGGTGCCCCCGCGAGCCTTCATCTCCTCCATGTTTGACAGCGTCTTGGTGCGGATGTGGCTGTCCGTCGCCACTCCTACCACCACCACGCCCTTCTCGATGAGCGCGATCGGGCCGTGCTTCATCTCGCCGGCGGCATAGCCCTCGGCGCGAACGTAGGCGAGCTCCTTCAGCTTGAGGGCTCCCTCCATGGCGACCGGGAAGTCACCGGAGCGGCCCAGGAAGAAGAAGTCCCTGGTGTCCGCCCATAGCTTGGTCATCTCGGCTATGGCATCGGAGTCGGCAAGCACCGCCTCTACAGCCTCGGGGAGCTTGCGCAGCTCCTTGACCAGGACCTCGATCGCCCCGGGATCGAGCGTTCCTTTGACCTGCGCCAGATAGAGGGCGAGGAGCTGCATCGCCACCAGCTGGGTAGTGAAGGTCTTGGATGCGGCGACCCCGATCTCCGGCCCGGCCCGGGTGTAGAGAACCGAGTCGGACTCGCGGGCCAGCCCGGAGTCGACCACGTTGGAGACTCCGATGACCGTGGACCCCTGGGCCTTGGCGTATCTGATAGCCGCCAGGGTGTCGATGGTCTCCCCCGACTGGCTGATCCCAATCACGAGCGAACGGGCGTCGAGAACGGGATCGCGATAGCGAAACTCCGAGGCGATATCGATCTCGACCGGCAGGCGTGCCCAACGCTCAATGGCGTACTTGGCCATCATTGCTGCGTGATACGAGGTGCCGCAGGCGACGACGAACACCTTGTCCACCGCGCGCAACAGCCGGTCATCCAGCTCGAGCTCGGCCAGCACCACCCTGCCCATGTCGTCGACCCGCCCGGAGAGGGTGTCGGTCAGCGCCTTGGGCTGCTCGTAGATCTCCTTGAGCATGAATGTGGGGTACCCACCCCTCTCCGCTGCCTCCAGGTCCCACTCGATCGTCCGCTCGACGGCCGTCACCACCTCGCCGTCTAGCCCGGTCACCTCGACGCGGTCGGCGCGAATCTCGGCGACCTGATCGTCCTCCAGAACCACCATCTGCCGGGTGTGCTCTAGAAACGCCGGGATGTCGGAGGCGAGAAAGTTCTCATCGTCTCCTCTTCCCACAACCAGTGGGGAGTGTCGCCGCGACCCGACGATCACGTCGGGATCGGCGCGACGCATCACCACCAGCGCCAGCGCCCCGTCGGCCATCGCCATGACTTGGCGCACCGCGTCGGCCAGGGGACGATCTGACATCTCCTCAACCAAATGAGCCAAGACCTCGGTGTCGGTGTCGCTCTCGAACAGGTGGCCTCTCTCCACGAGCCCTCGCTTGAGCTCGACCCAATTCTCGATGATGCCGTTGTGGACCACCACCACGTCGTGGTGGCAGTCGAAATGGGGATGGGCGTTCTCGGTGGTTGGGGCGCCGTGGGTGGCCCACCGAGTGTGACCGATCCCCGATACCGCCTCGGCCAGATGCTGGTCCTCGAGGACCGCGGCCAGGTCGGCAATCCGCCCTGCCCGCTTTACCACGCTGAGGGCGTCACCGTGGTTGAGGGCCACCCCAGCCGAGTCGTAGCCCCGGTACTCGAGTCGGGCCAACCCCGGCATGAGAACGCCGGCAACGGGACGCGACCCGACGTATCCAACTATTCCGCACATTGGTGATCCTTTCTAGACAATACGACGTGGACCGGGTGTGCGGCGCCTCCGACCCGTTCCTCCCGTTCTCGCGCAGAAAGCGGTGCGTCATCGACGCATCTCATATGCGAAAAGGGGTGTTTGGGGGATGCGATGGGTCGGAGCCACATCGGGAGGCCTCTGTTCCGGGGTCACCCCCGGGTTTTGAACCTCGCCGTAACGACCGTGGTGGCCGGGAAGGCACCCGCCGAATGTTTCGATGACCTTCCTCCTCGTCACCTCACCGTGGTGAGGCCTGGCGCTGTATTTGTGCGTCGCACGCTTCTATTCAGTCAAACCTCCTTTCCCATTGCCTCGGCGATCACCGAAGCCAGGCGGTCAGCGTAGCGCCGGGCCTCGGTTTCGCTAGCTGCCTCCACCATCACTCGAATCAAGGGCTCGGTCCCAGACGGCCTCACCAGGACGCGCCCCTCGGCGCCCAGGGTGTTGACCACCTCGGTGACCTCGTCCCAGACCTCGTCCACCGAGTCAAGGTCACGGCCGCGGGCGACCTCCACATTTACCAATACCTGGGGGTACTCGGTTATGGCCTCCGCCCGAAGCTGGCGGATCTCCTTGCCGGTCCCGGCGACGACCTCGAGCAAGCGCAACGCGGTGAGCAGACCGTCACCTGATTGGCCGTGGTCGAGGAAGATGATGTGTCCCGACTGCTCACCGCCAAGAAGGCCTCGACGCGCCTGGAGCTCCTCCACGACGTACCTATCCCCCACCGGGGTCTCCACCATCTCGATCCCAGCTTCGGACATGGACTTGCGCAGCCCGAGGTTCGACATCACGGTGGCAACCAACAGGTTCTTGCGCAGCTTTCCCTGCGCCGCCAGGTGTCGGGCGACGATCGCCATCACCACATCACCGTTGGCTATCCGCCCGTCCTCGTCTATGACCATGAGACGGTCGGCGTCGCCGTCGAATGCCAGGCCGATGCGGCCTTCGGCTATGCCCGCCAGGAACTCGGGGTTGGTGGCACCGACCCCGGCGTTGATGTTGGTCCCATCGGGGGCGTCGCCGTGAACCTCGACATCCGCCTTGAGCAGGTTGAACAGCTCGGGGGCCGCGCGAAAAGCCGCGCCGTGGGCACAGTCGAGGACGAGCTTCATCCCGTTCAGCGAGTACTTCGACAAACCGGCGAGATACCCC
>CAZKFU010000134.1:1791-4326 GCA_964552165.1 uncultured Acidimicrobiaceae bacterium | reverse complement strand
GACGACCCGGCCTACGAGACCGAGATCACGCCCGTTGTCATCGACCTCCTCCGACCCCAGCCAGACAGACGGTACCTCGACCTCGGGTGCGGGGAAGGCCGGCTGATGAAAGAGGTAGGTGCGTCGGGAGCCCAAGTGGTGGGGGTCGATGTCTCCCTGGAGCTCGCCCGCCGCGCCTCGGCTCACGGACCTGTAGCCCTAGGTCGCATCCCCGACCTCGGATTCATCGTCCCTGCCTCCTTCGACGGCGCCTTCTCGGTGCTTGTCCTCGAGCACCTGGAGGTTGTCGACGAGTTCTTCGCCGCCGTCGCGACGGTGGTTCGAACCGGGGGTGTGCTGGTGGTGGTGTCGAACCACCCCACCTGGACCGCCCCCCACTCGAGCCCGATAGCCGACACCGATGGTGAGATCCTGTGGCGGCCCGGCGGCTACTTCGATGGTGGGTACAGCGACCAGGCGGCAGGCTCGGGATTCATCCGTTTCCACCACCGGTCGATGTCGGAGCTGGTCAATACCGCCGCCACCGCCGGGTGGTCGCTCGAGGAGATGAATGAGGCCCCCCATCCCGCTGCCATAGGCCAGGAGGGGATACCGAGGGTGTTGGGCATCAGATGGAGAAGGCTGTGAAACGGGCGCTGGTGTCGGTGGTGGTTGCCGCCACCCTTTCCCTCCAGTTCCTGGTCCCGACGTTCCGGCTCCTGGAGGGAGAGAGGCCGGCGCGGTTCGGATGGCAGATGTACGCCGCCGGCGGACCGGTGATCGAGTTCGTTGTTCACCACCCCGGGGGGACAGAGAACCTCGGCGTGCAGGACGTGGGGGGAGACCGCATCGAGATCGACTATGAGGCCCTCACCCCGCCACAACTTTGTGCCCGGTTTGCGGCCACCGCCGTCGAGGTGTGGGTTGGAGGCGAGCTAACTCGAACCGAGAGCTGTCTATGAGCACCGTTGATTCGCGCCATGTGGCCGTGGGTCGAATCGCCCTCGGCACCGCCGCCCTGCTCGAGCTGATCGTCTTGGGTCCCCGAGTGATAGCGCTGACGTCACCCGATTCATTTCGATATCCGTGGTGGGAGGGGTGGTCTCCGGCCGCTACCGCGCCCTGGGCGTGGATCGCGGTGTGGGCAGTGGCGGCGGCGGCGTTGACCGCAGGGTGGCACACCCGGGTGGCAGCGGTGGTCGTTGCCGTGGTGATTTCCCTGGTTGTCTCCACCGACCAGAGCTTCTATGCGAATCATCTTTACCTGATGGCCATGATGGCCCTGCTGTTCGCATGGGCCGACGCCGGTGCCCCCTGGTCGCTTGATGCACGGAAGGTGGGCAGCCGGGCTTATGTGGCCGGGCTCCCCGTTCTGCTGCTCAAGCTCCAACTCTCCGCCGTCTATCTGTTTGCGGCGCTCTCCAAGATCAACCCCAGCTTTCTCTCCGGGGAGGTGTTGGCCGGGTACCAGAGGGGAGCGCTGGTGTCGCTCCCCGCCGCGTGGATCGTGCCGACCATCCTGGGACCCGTGGCGGCGGCAGCGGTTGCCACCGAGGCGCTCCTTGCGTTGGGGCCGTGGATAAGAGTGCTCCGGCCCTTGGTCCCCGCGGTGGCGGTGGGGCTCCATGTCGGGATCACGCTCTTGGTTGCCGGGTTCCTCGGCTTCGTCGTCTTCGGGCTGGCGATGGCGGCCATGTTCCCCCTCTTTTGGGCGAAGTCGATCACCAACGACAGCGGCCCGCCTGGTGGCGGACCGCTGCAAACGGTGTGAGCGTTGTTCAGTCGTCGCTCGATACGGAGATGGCCTGGCGGTCTCCCGCGGTGATGGCCACCTTGTGTGGCTTGGCTTCCTCACGCATCGGGATGGTGACGGTGAGGACCCCGTGGTCGTAGGACGCGGTGACGTCGCTGACGTCGAGCTTGTCACCAAGACGCACCACCCGGCTGTGGGTGCCGGTGGGGCGTTCCCTAAGTAGCCAGTTGGCGCCGTCAGTGTCCTCGCCCTTGCGCTCGGCGGTCACCGTGAGGCTGTTGCCCTCGATGGTGAGATCGACGTGGTCGGGGTCGACACCGGGGAGGTCGAAGCGGAATACGAACTTCCCCTCGCGCTCGTAGGCGTCCATCGGCATGACCCCACCATGCCAGCGGCCGCTGAAACGCTCGAACATGCGGTCGAAGTCCTGGAACGGGTCCATGAATCGCAGTGTGGTCATTGCTTCCTCCTTATGCCAGACTACGGCTCATACAACCTAATAGTATAGCACTCATATTCCATGCTGCAAATCAGGTGAGGCGCGGGGGTCTTGGGAGTGACCCCACGATCGGGTCTACCCTTCGGTGTGAACACCGTGTTTGAGCGTCCCCCGCCCTCCGAGATCCCCGACCAGCCGGGCGCATATCTGTTTCGTGATCGACACGACGGGGTGATCTACGTGGGAAAGGCGAATTCGTTGCGCTCCCGGGTCTCCTCCTACTTTGGTACCGGGCTCCACCCCCGAACCCAGGCCATGGTCGACAACGCCCGCACCGTGGAGTGGATCATCACCGAGTCGGAGG
>CAZKFU010000134.1:0-1691 GCA_964552165.1 uncultured Acidimicrobiaceae bacterium | reverse complement strand
CAGGCCATGGTCGACAACGCCCGCACCGTGGAGTGGATCATCACCGAGTCGGAGGTGGCGGCGTTGATGCTGGAGTACTCGCTGATCAAGAGGAACCGGCCCCGGTTCAACGTCCGGCTCGTCGACGACAAGTCATACCCATATCTGGCGATCACCAGATCCGACACCTGGCCCCGAGCCAGGGTGATGCGGGGGACCAAACGCAAGGGCACCGAGTACTTCGGCCCCTACGCCCACACCTATGCCATCCGAAAGACCCTCGATCAGCTGCTCCGAACCTTCCCTATCCGCACCTGCTCCGACGCCATGTTCAAGCGGCAGAATGCCCAGGGGAGACCGTGCCTCCTGTTCCACATCGAGAAGTGCTCCGGGCCATGCATAAACGCGGTAGAGCCCGAGGACTACACCCAGATGGTCGACGGTCTGGCTCGCTTCCTCAACGGCGACACCGAGGGGGTGGTCTCCGACCTCGAGACCCAGATGTGGACCGCGGCTGAGCGACAAGAGTTCGAGCAGGCGGCTCGGTACCGAGATCGTCTCGAGGACGTAGCCAGAGCCGTCGCCCGTCAGGAGGTCGTCACCGAGCGCCCCGAGGACTTCGACGTCATCGCCCGCCACGGCGACGACCTGGAGACCGCATTCCAGGTGCTCCATGTGAGGCGGGGACGGGTGGTGGGCAGGCTGGGAACCGTGGTCGATCGGGTGGAGCCCCTCACCGATGCCGAGCTGATGGGCCGCGTCATCCGCGAGCTGTATGGCGAGGAGACTCCGCCGAAGGAGGTGCTGGTAGCCGAGATGCCTGCCGAGTCCGAGCTGATCGGGGCCTGGCTCTCCACGCGCCGTGGCTCGACCGTTGGCGTTCGTGTCCCCCAGCGGGGATCGAAAAGGCGTCTCATGGAGACGGCCACCACCAACGCCGTCGAGTCGTTTGGCCGCCACCGGCTGAAGAGAAGCCAGGATCACAACGCCCGGGCGCGGGCTCTTCGCTCGCTGCAGGAGGTCCTGGATCTCCCCGAGTCACCGCTTCGCATCGAGGCCTACGACGTCTCCACCTTGCAAGGGACCAACACCGTGGCCTCGATGGTGGTGCTGGAGGACGGCGCTCCCAAGCGATCCCAATACCGCCGCTTCCGGATCCGCACCGTCACCGGGCAGGACGACTTCGCCTCCATGGAGGAGGCTATCCGCCGCCGCTTTCGGGCTTATCTAGCGGAGAAGTCACGGGGCCCCTCACCGCAGGAACGATTCTCTTACCCACCGTCGCTGGTGGTCATCGACGGCGGCATCGGCCAGCTGGGCCGAGCGGTGCAGGTCCTCGAAGAGCTCGACCTCGACATTCCGGTCATCGGGCTGGCCAAACGGATGGAGGAGGTCTACCTCCCTGGCCGACCCGAGCCGGTCGTCATCCCCCGCGACGCCGAAGCTCTCTACCTTCTGCAGCAGGTGCGTGACGAGGCCCACCGATTCGCCATCGACTACCACCGGAACCTGCGGTCGAAGAGGATGGTGGACTCGATACTCGATGAGGTCCCCGGTTTGGGGCCGAAGCGCAAACGGGAACTCCTTCGTCGCTTCGGGTCGCTGAAGAAGATGAGAACCGCCTCGGTGGAGGAGCTCGCCGAGGTGGTCCCCGAGTCGGTGGCGACCGATCTGTACGCTGCGCTCAACTCCTGACAGAAGGCAGCGGTGGT
>CAZKFU010000133.1:0-4404 GCA_964552165.1 uncultured Acidimicrobiaceae bacterium | reverse complement strand
GGCTGGCTCTCGTCGCCGTTCTGGCGCTGATCGCCGCTGCTTGCGGTGGCGAGGCCGAGACCACCACCACTGATGCCGGGACACCCACCACGGCGGAACCGGGGACAACCACACCTCCGGACCCCGACTTCGAGGGCTTGGTCCTCGATTCGGGAGGATGTGATTATGGGGGCCAGATCAACACGATCGAAGCCACCGCGGAGAACGAGGTTGTCTTCACCCTGTGTGGGCCGGACCCGGCGTTCCTGGCCAAGATTGCCTTCGTCCCCTTTGCCGCCCAATCGGCCGATCATCTCGAGGCAACCGGTGGAGCACCCATCGACGAGCCCGTAGGGACCGGACCGTTCAAGCTGGTGGAGTGGGACCGTGGTAACCAGGTCATCCTGGAGCGTAACGATGACTACTGGGGCGACGCTCCGGCGTTCGAGACGTTGGTGTTCCAGTGGCGGGAGTCGAGCACCGAAAGGATCGACCTCCTGACGACGGGGCAGGCCGACTTCGCCACCAACCTGGCGGAGAGCGACTACGCCATTGTCGAGGCCAACCCGGATCTGGTGTTGTTGCCGGACGAGAACCCGAACATCTTCTACATGGGGTTCAACAACCTGTTCGAGCCCTTTGACAACGCCGACGTGCGCCGTGCCGTCGCCCTGGGCATCGACCGACAGCGGATCGTCGACACCTTCTACCCCGCGGGGTCGGAGGTGGCATCGCACTTCACACCGTGCAGCATCGCGCTGGCATGTGAAGGAGATGACTGGTACGACTTCGATCCGGAGGCCGCGCGCGACCTCCTCGCCGAGGCCGGGTACCCCGACGGATTTGACACCACCATCTTCTACCGCGACGTGTTCCGGGTCTACCTGCCCGAGCCGCCCGCGGTGGCACAGGAGATCCAGACCCAGCTGAGGGAAAACCTGGGAATCAACGCCACGATCGAACAGCAGGAGTCGGGCACCTTCCTCGAGATCAACGCCGCGGGTGAGCACGACGGCATCCATCTCCTGGGATGGGGTGCCGACTACCCGCACGTCACCAACTTCTTGGACTTCCACTTCGGTGGAGGAAACATCCAGTTCGGTGACCCGATCCCCGAGGTGGTGGCCCTGCTCGCCGAGGGAGCGCAGACAGCCGATGAAGCCGCGGCGGCACCCATCTACGAGGAGGCCAACAACCTCCTCCGCGAGCAGGTGCCGATGATCCCGATGGTTCACGGAGCGGCAGCCGATGTGGCGCTGGCCACGGTGCAGAACCCGAATGTGCCTCCCAACGGGGCACCACAGTTCGCACTGATGGACCCCGGTGACAACGACCTGGTGTTCGTCCAAAACGCCGAGCCTCTGTCCGTGTACTGCGCAGACGAGACCGACGGTGAGACGCTGTCGATCTGTGAGCAGATGTTCGAAGGGCTGTACGGGTACGCCGTCGATGGTGAGGTGATTCCCAAGCTGGCCACCGGCTGCGAGCCCAATGACGACGGAACCGTGTGGACTTGCACGCTCCGTTCGGGTGTCACTTTCCACGACGACTCCACCTTCGACGCCAATGACGTAGTTGCCACCTGGATCGCAGGTCTCGATGCCGCCAGCCCGTTGCACGTCGGCAACACCGGCACCTTCGAGTACTACAGCTACCTGTGGGGCGATCTGATCAACAACTGACCGACAGGTCCGGATGAATACGCAGGGGGGAGGCGCCTCAGCGCCTCCCCCCTGCCCTACCCTCCTACACGCCCATGATCGGCTACATCCTCCGACGGCTCCTCGTCGCCATCCCGGTCCTTGCCGGTGTTTTGATGGTGGTGTTCCTGCTGATCAGGCTCCTCCCCGGTGAGCCGTGTACCGCCCTCCTCGGTGAGCGAGCCTCCCCCGAGGCCTGCGCCCGCTTCAACGCCGCCAACGGCCTCGACCGCTCCATCCCCATCCAGATGGGGATATATGCCGGAAATGTGCTCCAGGGCGATCTGGGAGAGTCGATTCGGTTCAGCCGGCCAGTCAGCCAGATCCTGATCGAGCGCCTCCCACTCACGGTGGAGCTCACGGTCTTTGCCCTGACATTCGCCGTCGCCGTGGGCATCCCGTTGGGGGTCCTGGCCGCCCGGCGACACAACACGGCCACCGATGTCGCCGCCGTGGCGTTTGCCAATGTCGGAGTGTCGATGCCCATCTTTTGGCTGGGCTTGCTCCTGGCATACATCTTCGCCGTGGTCCTGGGGATCCTCCCGCCGAGCGGGCGTCTCACCCCCGGTGTCCGCACCGTCCGGTTCTATGACGTCTGGGGCGTGGAGCGACCCGGGGGGATCGTCGGATTCTTTGCCGAGTTCGTCTCCAACATGACCGTGACCAATGCGCTCATCAGCGCCCAATGGAACATCCTCTGGGATGCGGTGAGACACCTCGTCCTCCCCGCCGTCACTCTGGCCACCATCCCCCTGGCCATCATCACCCGGATGACGAGGTCAGCTCTTCTCGACGTGATGTCACGTGACTACATCCGCACCGCTCGCGCCAAGGGAGCCGGAGAGCAGCGAGTGGTCCGCGGCCACGCCCTTCGCAACGCCATGCTCCCCGTGGTGACCATCATCGGGCTGCAACTGGGTGGCCTGTTGGGCGGCGCGGTGCTCACCGAGACGGTGTTCGGGCTCGCCGGGATCGGCACCGCCCTCTTCGACGCCATCACCTCCCGCGATTTCCCCATCATCCAAGGGTTCACCGTGGTGATCGCCACCACCTATGTCCTGGTAAACCTGCTGGTTGATATCTCCTATGGCTATCTCGACCCCAGGGTGAGACTGGAATGACGATTCGCCCCGACATCACAGTCCCCGAGGGGGAGGAGCTCACCAGCGAACCGGGCTCGGTGTGGCGCACCGCCGGCCGGCGGTTCCTGCAGCGCAAAGTGGGCGTGGTGGGTCTAATCCTGGTCTCGTTCATGGTCCTGGTGGCCGTCTTCGCCCCCCTGATCGCTCCCTACGAGTACACACAGGATTTCATCGGCGAGGAGGGCGCCTCCCGCTGGGCGTCCCCATGCATCACTGTGCTCGGTTGTGAGACCCGACAGCACATCATGGGCCTCGACGGCAACGTCCGCGACTTCTTCAGCCGGGTCGTCCACGGGGCACGGGTCAGCCTTCCACTGGGCTTCACCACGGTTGTTTTCGCCATCCTCGTCGGAGCCGTGATCGGTGCCATCGCCGGTTATGTGGGGGGCTGGATCGACAACATCCTGATGAGGATCATGGATGTGGTGCTTGGATTCCCCTCACTGATCCTGGCCATCGCCATCGTCTTCGTGCTGGGGCCGGGCATCCGCAATGCCTTGCTTGCGATCGCCATCGTCACCATTCCCCAATACGCTCGCGTGATGAGGGCCTCGGTCCTGTCGATAAAGGAGTTCGACTATGTGGCCGCCTCGAGAGCATTGGGCTCCTCCCCATTGCGCATACTCGTCACCAGGATCGTACCCAACGCCCTCACTCCCTTGGTCGTGCTGGGGACGCTCGGGGTCGCCACGGTGATTCTCGAGGCGGCGGCGTTGGGATTCCTCAGCCTCGGGGCCCAGCCTCCCCTGCCCGAATGGGGGGCGATGCTCGCCGCCGAGAGAGGGCGCATCTTCACCGCACCTCACCTCATGATCTTTCCCGGTCTGGCAATCATGATCACCGTCCTTGGGTTCAACCTCATGGGCGACGGTCTCCGCGACGCTCTCGACCCCACCTTGAACAGATGACCGCGCAACCGGTTCCAGAGGAGGAGCTCGAGGCAATCGACCTCGATGTCCCTCATCTGGTCCCCGTTGGGGAACGGCTGCTCGAGGTAAACGACTTGAAGACTCATTTCGATACTCGAGAAGGGGTGGTCAAGGCCGTCGACGGTGCCACCTTCCATGTCGACCGGGGCGAGGTGCTGGGGCTGGTCGGCGAGTCCGGGTGTGGAAAGTCGGTGACCTCGCTTTCGATCATGGGGCTGGTCCCCCATCCCGGGAAAGTCGTGGCCGGTGAGATCCTCTTCGCCGGCAAGGACATCACCAAGATGAAGGCGCGCGAGATCCGTGAGCTGCGCGGCGAGCACATCTCGATGATCTTCCAACAGCCCACGTCTGCACTCAATCCGGTGTATCGAGCAGGTGTCCAGATCCGCGAGGTGTTCGAGCTCCACCGCGACTGGGCCGAAGAGGTCGAGGAGGAAAAGGTCATCGAGATGCTGGCCAAGGTGGGCATCCCCGACCCAGAGTCACGTGCACAGTCGTTTCCGCATGAGCTCTCGGGAGGGATGGCGCAAAGGGTGATGATCGCCATGGCGCTGGCATGCCAGCCCGAGCTGCTGATCGCCGATGAGCCGACGACCGCCCTCGATGTCACCATCCAGGCCCAGATCCTCGACCTCATCCGCGACCTGCAGAAGA
>CAZKFU010000132.1:0-4417 GCA_964552165.1 uncultured Acidimicrobiaceae bacterium | reverse complement strand
ACCCGAACCGCCTCGGCTCTGAAACGCTCGAACATCAGACCTTGCCATGCTTCTTGTGGACGGCTTGGCGTGACACGCCGAGAGCGTCGCCGATCTGCTCCCATGTCCAACCGAACCGACGGGCGTGAGTGACGTGCTTGGACTCCAGCTGGTCGGCGAGGCGGCGCAGAGCCACCACGGCGCGCAACCCGGTGCCGGGATCAACGGAATCGACGGATAGCAGGGCGGTGTTCACATCCGGCTCCATGTCTGTCATCGTTGGTTGACAGATTATGCCGGAGAGCTTGTTCCTGTCAACTCAGGATGACAGAGGCGGGCCGTGGTTTCGCCACCCTCTGAGTCGGCGGCGGTGGGGAGGGCTCTGGGGATCGATGACCATCCCCAGCATGTGGATGGCGACATGATGGTGGTACCAGCAGACGGTTGCCAGGTTGTCGGGGTCGTGGTCGCCACCTTCGAATCGCGGCTTGAGGTGGTGGGGTTGCAGTCGGTAGCGGCTGGAGCATCCATCGACCACGCACCGACCCTGATCCCGATAGAGGACGAACCGTCTCACCGCCGGTGGAATCGACTCGCCGACGTGGGAGACCCCGACTGGTCTGCCGTCGGAACCTTGGAAGGTGACTCTCACCTTTCCCTCACAGAGGATGTCGGAGAGAGTGTTGGGTCCCACCCGGGGCCCGGATGAGAGCACACCACCGGCCTCGCCGAAGGAGTCGGCGGCCATGGTGGCATCGACAAATATCTCGGCCACGGTCACTGCCCGGGCGTCTTTGGAGTCGCCGAAACCGGTTATCGAGTCCATACAGATCGCGGTGAGCGCGTCGACACGGCGCTGGCCCTGGCTCTGGTCGGGGAGGGTGGGGAACCCTTGTTCGCGGCGGGTGATCGCGTTCTCGATGATCTGCCCGTCGACACCCGAGGTCTCCCCCCAGAAGCGTGTCGACGACTGGTCGAGGCTGGGCTGGATCACCAGATATCGGTCCTGGTAGCGAAAAGCCTCGGTGGCGGGATCGATTCGCCGCAGGCGGTCAACGAACCCGTAAAGGTGGCCAAGGCTGTACGAAGACGAGTCTCGTATCACGTCCTCGGGACCCTCGAGGGCCCTCAGCCGGCACAAGACAGAAGCCCGGTCGATCCCATACCGGCCCGATGCCATCGCCTCCTCGATGTCGGGGTGATCGGCGGTGGCGACCCGCATCATCCGCCGCGCCACCTGGTGGGAGACGTCGAGTCGGGCGGCTACCCAATCACCCATGGTGCGGTCGCCGTCGCCGAGATCAACCTGCAAGCCGTCGAGTCGTCGAAGCAACCGGACCTGCTTGGCCCGGAGCCGGGAGATCTCCTCCTCGGCGGCCAGCAACTCGGCCTCCCAACTATCCACCTCGCGGTCCCAACTCGAGTCCCAGTCGGTGCTACTGACGTGTCCTCTTGTATCGAACATCTGTTCGAGTATACAACACCCTACCGACAGAAATCAACCCCTATGCAACGCCAACTATCGGCCGGTATTGGGAGGAGGGTGCAAGCTGGGGTGAGAGACGGCGCCTCTCGCTCGACCGCAGATCAAGCGGCGTCCGGCGCAAAAATGGCCCATTCCCTCGTCGTATGCCGTTTGTGACCAACGCGCGCAAACGGGGCCCATGACTCACCCCTGGCCGTCCCTATCCCACCCACACGGCCGGCCTATCTCCCATGTCCCTGGAATGTGCCTGTGAGTATCTGGGTTCCCAAGTAGAGCAAGGGGAAGCGGCGATACCGCCATGTACCTGCGAATACCGCTCATCATCGTCTTACTCCTTGGAGCCTGCGCCGAAGCGGAGAACCCGACCAGGACAGAGCAGGCGCGGCGCCTAGGGGTTGAGTACTCGCAACAGCCTGGCGTATGCACCACTGTCGAAACCACGCTCGCCGAGCACGGGAAAGACATCGAAGCCACGACGGTCGCGCTGATGCTCGACACTCTCTCTTCCTACAACAGCGGCGCCGAATCTGGTGCCCCTTCACCCGACCCAGCTGAGGTGAGGGCATATGCGAGGGGCATACTTCAGGGTTGCGACGCACTGGCTCCGTCACCAATCGAGCGGTGAGCTTCGGGGATACCCCGGCCGAACTCCTCGAGGAGGACGCTGGCTCGATCTCGATCCCTCCCGTTTTAAACAGAGAAATCCCCTGTAAACACAAGGGGATCTCTTGGTCGGGCTGGGGAGATTTGAACTCCCGACCTCTTGACCCCCAGTCAAGCGCGCTAACCAAGCTGCGCCACAGCCCGAAGTTCCCCAATCGTAGTCGCCTCGGCTGGCTCGACATCCGGATCAAGGGTGGCCGTGAGCCTGCCGATCACAAAGGCGGGAGGTCAACCTCACAATGCGGGAAAACACGGTCAGATACCTCGGAATCGCCACGATCGGCTTGGGCTTGGGCGGTTTCATTCTGGTGTCGGGCGGCCCCATCGGCAGTGGCAGCGCCCACCTGGCAGCAGCAACCTCGCACACGACAGAACTTCCCGCGGCATCCTCTAGCAACGCCCCGATCGCATCCTCATCGCCGCCAACCACCACCGCTCCCTTCACCTACCGGGTTGGGCTGCTCGCCGGGCTCAGCACGGACAACTACTGGAATTTCTACGGCAGCGACCCCACGGCCTGGAACGCATACGTCCTCGGCCCCACCAAGCCGTCGCTCCTGGCCATCAAGTATCCGGAGATCGAGATCGTTCCCGATCTGGCCACAGAGGTGCCGCGTGCCTTGTGGAGCCCGGAGGGGTGGTCGGTGGAGGTGGGGATCAAACCGGGGCTCAAGTGGAGCGACGGCAAGCGCATCACGGCTCACGACGTCGAGTTTACGTTCAAGACGGTCCGCTCCTTCAAGCTCGGGGGTAGCTGGTCGGAAGCCTTTCCCGCCGTGGTGACCTCGGTGAAGGCCGTGGACAGCAACACGGTCCGGATCGGGTTCTCGGCTTGGCCCTCGCTCGCGGTGTGGCCACACGGGGTGGGACTGGCTCCAATCATGCCTCGTCACATCTGGACCAACCCCGTCCACTTCGCCGCCGACTCCAGCGACCCTGCGGCGTCGCTGTACGCGGCCTCAGGCCTGGCCGATGTCTCCGGCGGCCCTCTCGACCTGGTGTCTCACGATGACTCGACGATCAGAAGCGTCGCCAATCCCGCCTACGGCGACGGCGGAGCCGACATCGTCGAGTACCGCATCTTCGGCTCGGTGGAAGAGGCCATGGAGGCAGTCGAAGCCGGTGACATCGACACCATTCTCAGCCCTCGGGGGCTCCCAACCCATCTGGTGCCCGATTACACCGCGGCGAACGGAGTCGCCACCCTGACCAGCCCCGCCAATGGTTTCCGCTATCTCGGTTTCAACCTGAAGCGCGATCCGATGTCGATTCCTGAGTTCCGCGATGCGCTGGCGATCCTCCTCGATCGCGAGGCGATGGCCGATTCTCTTGGTGATGGCGCCGCCGGCGCCCACACCATGATCCCAGCCGCCAACTCCCTCTGGTACGACGAGGAAAAGGCGGGCGAGCTCGCCCAACCGGAGATGACCGCCGAGGCGAGATTGACCGAAGCGGTGCGCATCCTCAGGGGGGCGGGGTTCACCTGGGCCACCGAACCCAGCTACACCGACGGCTCCCCGGCACCCGGCGTCGGACTTCGCATCGGAGGCAGACCGCAGCCGATGTTGACCATCATCACTCCGGGCGACGCCTACGACCCGGCCCGCCCTGCGTATGCCGCCGCCATCGCCGATAGCTTGAAACTGTTGGGCTTCGAGGCGAAGCCGGTGATCACCGACTTCGAAACCGTGGTCAGCCACGCCTTCACCCCGGATGAGAAAGGGGACTTCCGCTACGACATGTATGTGCTCGGCTGGTCGCTCGGGAGCCCTGCCCTTCCCCAATTCCACAATTGGTTCTTTGCCAGCAACGGTCACATGAACAACACCGGATACGGCAACGCGGAATTCGACGACCTGGTGCGACGCTACGAGCAGGCGACAACGGAGAGCCAGGCGCGCGACCTGCTCTGGCGCATGGAAGCGATCCTCGCCGACGACAAGCCATATCTGGTCCTGTTCGACGCCCGGATCATCGAGGTCTACCGCTCGGATCGCCTCCGCTTCCCGTTCCAGACCTCGTTGGGAGGAATACAGGGGGTCCTTGGCGGCGCCGAGAGGCTGATACCCACCGAGAGCTGAGCCCGGGCCGGGTTTACCCTGATCGCAATGAACGGGCAGGGCCGCATACTGACAGTCCCCAACGTCGTCAGCTTCATCAGGCTGGCCACGGTGCCCTACTTTTGGTACGTACTCCTCGTCGAAGAGCGACACGCCTGGGCCGGGGCCATTGTGCTCATCATCGGAACCACCGATTGGGTCGACGGCTATCTGGCGCGGCGTCTCGACC
>CAZKFU010000131.1:0-4421 GCA_964552165.1 uncultured Acidimicrobiaceae bacterium | reverse complement strand
TCGGTCTGCTGGCGGAGACATTGATCCTGGGGGTTGCGCTCTCCTTCTTCGCCGGCAATTGGACCTGGACGTGGCTGGTTCCCCCGCTTGCAGTGTCCGCCATCGGCTGCCAGCTCGCGGTGGGCAACCTGACTTCGGTGCTGACGCCCCTGCGGCTGCCTCGAGAGGGAACAGATGTCTTCGCCCAGTCGACCGAGCAGGGGTGCCTCGCCATCATCAGCCAGACGGTGTCGTTCTTCCTCATCGGCGTGCTCCTGATCCCTCCGGCATCCGCCGTCGCCCTAACCGTTTCGTTCGGCCAGAACCTGCCCGCGCAGGTCACCATCGCCGTCTCGGTGGCATGGGGCCTCTTGGTCTATGGCATCTCGTTGGGGATCTCGGGGGCGCTGCTGAGACGCCGCTTCCCCGAGATGCTCGACTGGATCCATGTGGCATGAGGGAGGCGGGTAGCGTCGGCGCGTTCCCGGACAAAGGATCACGCCAGATGGCGACGTTGAACGAATTTCAGGAAGAGCTCTGCCGGCAATCGACCTGGGACCTCTCGGATTTGAGTGCCCTCTTCCTGAAGCATGGGCAGTACGCCTACTACGGCCGCGTCGCCGGTTGTGTCGTCACGGGAAACGAGGACGGGGTGAAGCATTGCTCGATGAACATCCTCTACTCCCTACAACACCTCGGTTACGCCGTCCCACCCCAGGCGGATGCCGGATGGATAGGTGACGTCGGTCCCGGGCCGTCCTATCTAGACCCAGAATCGGGGGGTCCCGCGAACGAATTCACCAATCGCAACACCACCTTCATGACCTGGAACATCCTGCACCTGGCGCGAATGATCAGCGACGGCGGTGGCTGGCCGGTCCACGGAAACCAGCGCTCGCTGTGGGATGCGGGCTGCCGATTCGACTACCCCAACCCTGAGCACCGGTGAGCTCGGCTTTCATCGTCCGGCGGCGCGCCGATCGTGAGCGCGAGGAGGCGGAGTCTCTATCGCCGCTGGCGTCGCGATCCGCCGACAGCCGAGGTCGGGAGAGACCCGAGGACGACGACGAGTTTCGGACTGCTTTCGAGCGTGACCGAGACCGCGTGATACACACCAAGGCTTTCCGCAGGCTCAAGCACAAGACCCAGGTCTTTCTCAACCCCGAGGGTGACCACTATGTCACCCGACTGACCCACACCATCCACGTCACGCAGGTGGGCCGCGCCATCGCTCGGGCGCTTGGTCTCCACGAGACCCTCACCGAAGCGATCTGCCTCGCCCACGACGTCGGTCATTCGCCGTTCGGTCACATCGGGGAGGAAGCCCTCAGCCCATATGTCGACGGCGAGTGGCTCCATTCACAACACGGAGTGCGCACCCTGGCGCTGCTAGAGCCCAACAACCTGACATTCGAGGTGCTGGACGGGATCCGGGCCCATAGCTGGAGGATCGAGCCTCCCCCCGAGACGGCGGAGGGCTGGGTGTGCCGGTTCGCCGATCGCATCGCCTACCTGACCCACGACGTGGCAGACGCCCTTCGCGCCGGCGTTCTCGATTACCACGACCTCCCGGAACACGTCCTTCAGATGTTCGGTGCCACCTCGCGGGAATGGATCGACTCGATGATCAGGGCGATGATCGAGGGCTCGGTTGCCGCCGGGCGGGTCGCCATGTCGGAGGACAAGCTCGAAGTCATGGGCGGGCTGCGGGACTTCATGTTCGAGAAGGTCTACCTGCGCCCCGAGTCGGAAGCTCAGAAGCAACAGTCCATCGTCGTCATCAGGGATCTGGTCGATCACTTCATCGCCCGCCCCGATGAGGTCCCCGACTCCTACACCATCGATGGCGCCTCCCCGGTGGAGCGCGCCATCGACTACGTGGCGGGGATGACCGACCGCTTTGCCATCCGCACCCACGACGCCTTGTACCGGCCTACCTTGTTCGACTGACATGCGCTGCCCCCGCCCTCACCTCCTCGCCGCCTCCCCCGTCCTCAACTCACCCGCCCTCGCCTTACCCTCCCCCTCCCTCGTTCTCGCGCACGGATTGCCCCAGATCCGGCGCGTCCGGTGCGCGAGAAGCGGGTGATGACCTCGCTCCGCCTCGGGATCGACCTCGATGGCGTGGTCGCAGATTTCAATGCCGGTTGGATCAGCCGCTACAACAACGAGTTCGGCGCCGACCTCGCCTTCGACGCCGTCACCGCTTGGGACGGCTTGCTGTCGATGACCCATTTCCGTCGGATGGAGGAGTTTTGGGAGTGGGCGCGCGATCACGACGGACACTCGCTCTTCCGTCATCTCGACACCTATCCCGGCGCCGTCACCGCGCTGGAGCGGCTGACGCGTGGAGGGCATCAGGTGGTCATCATCACCACCAAGCCATGGTGGGCGATCCACGACACCTTCGAATGGCTGGCTCAGCACCGCATCCCCACCCGCGAGGTCCACATGACACATGAGAAGTGGTTGGTTTCCTGCGACCTCTATCTCGACGACGCACCCCACGTCCTGAGCGATTACACCGCCAACCGGCCGGAGGCAACCGTGTGCCGGTTTGTGCGACCTTGGAATGAGCCCGTACCCGGCACCGTCGATGTCTCCGATTGGGAGGAGTTCGAGTCGTTGGTCGCCTCCCGTGTGCAGCGAGGGCTGAGGAGTCACTAGGGTCTCCCCGGGCGGCTACCGCGCCGCCCGGATACTCGAAGGAGCACTCGAATGCCTAGAAGATCTTGGCTCGCCGTCTTGGCAGCAATGGCCCTCGTAGTTGCCGCTTGTGGTGATGGAGAGGGCACGGAAACCACGGCCGAACCTACGACGACCACCGTGGCCGAGACCACTACGACCGAATCGATGGAGCCGGAGCTGGGTACGCCGGAAAGACCCATACAGGTTCTGTTCGTGCCATCGGTTGACACCCAGGTGATCGTGTCCGGCGGTGAGATCATGAAGGATGCCCTCGAGGAAGCCACCGGGCTCAGCTTCGAGGTTTCGGTCCCCACCTCGTACGCCGCCACGATCGAAGAGATGTGCGCCAACCCATCTGACACCATGGGATTCATCCCCGGGTTCGGCTACGTGCTCGCTTCCAACCTGTGCCAGGTCGATGTGGCGTTCAAGGCAGTCAGGTTTGGCTTCTCGGTGTACTGGGCCCAGATCCTGGTCCAGCGTGACAGCGACATCGAGTCCATCGAGGATCTTGACGGCTTGACATGGGCGTTCCCCGATTCCGGATCGACCTCGGGATACCTGGTCCCGCTTCTCATGTTGCAGGACTCCGCGGTCGAGGCCGGCGAAGAGGTCGAGGCCGGAGGCCACCCCCAGTCGGCGCTCGCCGTCTACTCGGGTGAAGCCGACTTCGCCACCACCTTCTTCAGCCCGCCGCTCATCGACGGTGGTGAATGGCAGATCGGCGACCCACCGGAGATCCCCGACGATCTCATCGACTCGTGCGGACCTGTTCAGGTTGGTGAGTCCACTCACCTCAGATGCGGCGACTACCGGGTCCTGGACGCCCGTGCCAGTGCGGTCGCTGACGCCCCGGACATCATGCAGCAGGTTCGGATCCTGGCGATCTCCCCCGAGATCCCCAACGACACGTTGTCGTTCGGTCCTACCTTCCCCACCGAGCTGCGGGCCCAGATAGAGGCGGCGCTCATCGCATTTGCCGAGACCGACACTTGGGATGAGTCCATCGGAAACCAGGACTTCTACGGATGGACGGGGATCGACCCGGCGACCGACGCCGAATACGACGACCTGCGGGCCATCGTGGAACTCGCCGGCATATCGCTCGAGGATCTGTAGATAGACGACAAGGGATTAGGTGGGGGACCGGGATAATCGGTCCCCCACCTCAATGACGCAATGCTCCAGGTAGAACACCTGACCAAGGTCTACGACGATGGCACCGTCGCCCTCAGCGATGTCTCCTTCGCGGTCCCCGATGGCCTGTTTCTTGCCGTGATCGGACTTTCCGGCTCGGGAAAGTCCACTCTGCTCCGGTGCATCAATCGCCTCATCGATCCCACCGAGGGCCGCATCCTCTGGAATGGCGAGGACATCACCGCCGCCACCCACGAGGACCTGCGGAAGATAAGACGTCGCATCGGGATGGTCTTCCAGCATTTCAACCTTGTTCATCGCTCCAAGGTGATAACCAATGTTCTCGCTGGGCGGCTCGGCTACACCAGCCCGGTGCTGGCAGTGGTCAATCGCTTCTCGAAAGCAGATCGGGAGCGCGCCCGGCAACAGCTGGAGCGAGTGGGTCTCGAGTTGAAGGCCAACAATCGCTCGGAGGAGCTGAGCGGCGGACAACAGCAGCGGGTGGGGATAGCACGGGCCATGATGCAGAACCCCGAGATGATCCTTGCCGACGAACCGGTGGCCAGCCTCGACCCGGTTCTGGCTCACTCGATCATGCAGTACCTGGAGCAGATCAA
>CAZKFU010000130.1:0-4439 GCA_964552165.1 uncultured Acidimicrobiaceae bacterium | reverse complement strand
ACATCTCGGCATCGGTGACCGTCACCGGCCCCCCCGCCTTGATCTGCTCGACAAAGGTGGGTATGACCGAGCCCCGGCTCCCCAGCACGTTGCCGAATCGCACCGCGGTGTAAATGCACCCGTCGTTGCGCTCGGAGCCGGCCTGCACCATGAGCTCGGCAACCCTCTTGGTGGCGCCCATGACACTCACTGGGTCGACAGCCTTGTCTGTCGAGATGAGAACGAACTGTTCCATACCAGCCCGTGATCCGGCCTCGACCACGTTGCGGGTGCCCACGACATTGGTGAGCACCGCCTCCTCAGGGGATGTCTCCAGCACTGGAACGTGCTTGAGCGCGGCAGCATGGAACACGACCTGGGGACGAATCTCGGAAAAGACACGGAGCAGTTTGGATCCGTCGCGGACGTCACAGAGGACGGGCTCTATCTCGCCAGGGACATGGAGACGGAGATCGTGGAGAAGGGTCTCATCGCGGTCGAGGGCCCACACTCCCCGCGGCGAGAACCCGAGCACCTGGCGCGTTACCACAGATCCGATCGAGCCACCGGCACCGGTGATGAGGACCCTCTTGCCGCGCAGCAGGTCGGCGACATCGGAGAGATCGGTGGCCACCTTGGGACGAACCAGAAGGTCTTCGACGTGGATGTCCCGGACGTCGAGCGACCCGGTTCGGTCGAGCATGACGTCGGCGGCGCCGGGAAGTATGCGCAACCGCACATCGACATCGAGACAGCGGTCGACCACCTCACGGGTTCTCTCGGCGTCGTTGCCGATCACAACCACCTGATCGACGTCGTGCTCGATAACGATGTCCTTGATGTTGCCCAAGCGGCCGAGGATCGGGAGGCCGGCAAGCCGCCGCACCTCATCGGCGGTTTCGCCGTTCTCGCTCAAGAACCCGATCACGGTGCCACCATTGGGAAGCGTCGGAGCCTGGCGGGCGAACACCGCCCCATCTCGCCCGGTGCCAACGACCAAAATGCGGGCGTCGGTGCCGGTGCGACGAAATGAGAAGAGCCGGGAGCGAAACCGCACCAGCCCCATCCCCGCCAGCGCCAGCATGGCGCCAACGACCACAACCAGGAACGGGATCACAATCCCGATTCCATCCCGCGCCCAGAAGGCGAGGATGAGGATCAAGGACCCCGACACGACGTTCGCCACCACCACCTGTCCTGCTTCATCGGTGCTGGCGTGCTCCCAGACGTGCCCGTAGGCGCCGACGAGGACATTGGCCACGATGTGGATGATGACGATCGCCGGAAGCGCTAAGGCGAGATCGATCCAGAATCGTTGGGTGTCGCCGATCAATGGGTCGAGCATCCGGAAGCCGAGCCCGGTGGTGTAGGCCCCGACAACTATGACAATGTCGATCACTGCGAAGGCGATGTCGGCCCTCACTCTCGAGGCGGCTTGCGCCAACGCTTGCCGCCACCCCGATGTCATTGACTTTGGACGAGCAGCTTCGCCCAACACCTATAGCCTCCCACAGCTCGCCTGGGTCCTTTGATGGAGCCCAACCCTGGCGGCATTCTAACCACAAACCACGAGCACGGAAAGTGGAGGTTGAACGCTCTCCGTGGCTATGGCACCATTGGCTCTCTGCTGCCGGGACCGTCGGTACGATACGGGTCGGGGTTGAAGGGAGGCTTAAGAGATTGAAGGTTCTGGTGACGGGTGCCGCAGGGTTCTTGGGCCGTCACGTCGCCCGCCGTTTCCGCGATGCTGGTTGGATCGTTACCGGGTTCGATGTCGCCCCCTTTGACGAGCCAGGGGTCGAGACGGCGCAAGGCGATCTCACCGAGGCCAACTCGGTCCACCAGGCCATCGCCGGCAACGACGTTGTCGCCCACATCGGCGCCATCGGCGACGTCTACTTGGCCGGCGAGCAGCCTGCCCTCGCTGCCGAAGTCAACGTGGTGGGGACGGCCAACGTCGTCGAGGCGGCCTTGCGCACGGGGGCGCGGCTGGTCTATGCCTCGACGTGGGAGGTGTACGGCCATCCGCAATACCAGCCGATCGACGAGAGTCATCCCACCATGCCCGACCATCCATACAGCATCACCAAGCTCGCCGGTGAGTCCCTGGTGCTGGCGGCCGCGAGTCTCCGACAACTTCCGGCGCTTGCCCTCCGCCTGGGAACCGCATACGGATCCGGGTTACGCCCCAACTCCGTGTTTCGTATCTTCATCGATCGTGCCCGGCGGGGGGAACCGATAACCATCCAGGGCGACGGATCTCAAGGTCGCCAGTTCACCCACGCCTCCGATATCGCCCGTGCCTTTGAGGCGGCCGCTACCAGCGACGCTACCGGCGCGCCACTAAACATCGTGGCGCCGGAGACGGTTGTCATACGAGAGCTCGCCGAGATCGTCTCCGCGCGCTTCGACACCGAGTTGATCTTTGGCCCGCCGCGAGCCGGCGATGTTCCCCCAGCTCTGGTGTCGGCAAAGCGCGCCGAGGACGTCCTCCGCTGGCGAGCCGAGATCCCGTTCGACGACGGTATGGACGAGCTGATGGCCGGTGTCCTCTCCACCGGCTGATCGTCCGCGCCTCCTCGTCCTCGTCAAGGGCCTCGGCATCGGCGGCGCGGAGCGCCTGATCAGCGAGGGGTCCCGGCACTGGGACCGGGAGAGCTTTGACTACCGAGTCGCTTATGTCCTCCCCTGGAAGGACCAGCTGGTGGCCGAGCTCACCGAGTCAGGCATCGAGGTTGCCTGCATTGGTGGGAAGCGGGGAATCGACGCCAGGACGCCCTTCCGACTCCGAGGCCTGGTGACAACGTGGCGCCCGTCCCTGATCCACGCCCACCTTCCGTCCTCGGGGATACTTGCAAGGCTGACAACCAGGGTGCCGGTGGTATACACCGAGCACAATCTCGTCTCCTCCTACCGCCTCGTCACCCGCTTCCTGAACCGCCTTACCTACGGCCGAAACCGCGGTGTGATCGCGGTCTCCCAAGCGGTGGCCGACAGTATCAAGAGCTATCCCGGGCCCACGCCGCGAGTGATCCCCAATGGCGTCTCTCTCGCGGTAAGCGATGAGGAGGCGGCCACGGCCCGCTCCGACCTGGGATTGGGGCCCGATGACGCCCTGATAGTCCACGTGGGAAACATCAGGCCCCACAAGGGCCATTCGGTGCTGATACAAGCGGCAGCAAGGCTGGCATCGAAGCGGCCCGAAATACGTGTCGTCTCGATCGGTGGAGAGAAGCACCCTGGTGACCTCGACCGGGTCAGAGCCGAGGCGCGATCCGCTGGGGTGGACCATGTGATCCGTTTCCTGGGGCGCCGTCCCGACGCCCGTTGTTTCATCGCAGCCTCCGACGTCGTGGTCAACCCCGCCGAGGTCGAAGGCCTCCCGGTCTCGATACTCGAGGCATTGGCCCTGGGCAGACCGGTGGTGGCCACGGCCGTCGGTGGGGTCCCCTCGGTAATCGTCGACGGTGTGACGGGGCGCCTGGTTCCCCCCGGCGACCCCGATGCCCTGGCGGCGGCAATGATCGAGACCCTCGACTCGCCTCACGCCGACGATTGGGGTCGTAACGGGGCTGAGCTGGTCGCAGCCAACCACGGGCTCGAAGCGATGATCGCGGCGTACGAGTCGCTCTACCGGGATGTCCTCGATGGCTGACGGGATGACGACCCGTCTGGCGCGCCCCGATGACGTGCCCGAGATCCTCGACGTCCTCAAGGCGGCACTCGGTGAGACCACCCTGCTTCGACGAACACCGGACCTCTGGCAGTGGAAGCACGAGGCCAACCCTTTTGGCCCGTCGATAGTCCTGATAGCCGAGATCGGCGGCCGGATCGCCGGTGTCCGCGCTCTGATGAGGTGGGAGCTCGACCATCATGGTGAGGCGATTCGGTGCGCCCGCCCCGTCGACACCGCCACCCACCCCGACTACTCACGCCGCGGCATCTTCCGCCGCCTCACCATGGAGGCCCTGGAGGTCGCTGAGGCGGACGGAGTCGACCTCGTCTTCAACACCCCCAACCCCCAATCCGGCGCCGGATACCTCGACATGGGTTGGGGGGAGGTGGGCGCAATCGGAGTGCTGGTCCGGCCCCGCATCGGTCCCACGGTGTCGCCACGCGGTGGAGAGCCCCCGCGGACAGCGGAGCTGATCGCCGAAGGCATGCCTTTCCAGCCGTTGATTGGCGCCGACCGGCCCGGCGTTGGGTTGAGGACGCGACGAGACGTCAGCTATCAGACCTGGCGCTTCACTGCCCACCCGACCGTCGAGTACGTAGCCGTCGACGATCCCGGAGGAGGGTCGGCCGTGGTCCGGGCCGGCGTCCGGGGGGCCCGGACCGAGCTCGTTCTATCCGATCTCATCGGCGGAGCGGGAAGTGCGGCCGTCCGCCGAGCTGGATCAGGCAACCGAGCACGGTACCTGGCAGGGTGGTTCTCCAAAGGAACGCCGGAGCGCAGAGCG
>CAZKFU010000129.1:0-4464 GCA_964552165.1 uncultured Acidimicrobiaceae bacterium | reverse complement strand
TGATCATGTTCTTCGCCATCTTCATGATCGGTGGCGTCACCGAGGCGCAGCCCGTGGTGGACACCGTGGTGGCGACGATCGACGTAGAGGGCGAGGAGATCCCCTCGCCGGCCGCGGTGGCCGGGCTGGAGAACGGCGACCTCATCATCTCCATCGCAGGAGTGCCCATCGAGGAGTGGTTCGACGTACCCGCCGTCCTGCGAGGGCGAGCCGGGGAGACGGTCGAGGTCGTCGTTGAGCGGTCCGGAGAGCGCCTCACCTACACCACGACGCTCGCCGAGAGAATCGACGCCGACACCGGTGAGTCGAGTGGGTTCCTTGGGGTGTCTCCCCTTTTCACCGAGCGCGACACCGGTGTCTTCGAGGGAGTCGGGCTCGCCGGGCGACAGGTTTGGGAAGGCGTGAGCCTGACCTTTCGGATGTTCGGTCAGATGCTCAGCCCCTCCTCTCTGATCCAATACGCCGGTGTCCTTTTGGGCGACACCGACATCCCGGTCGAGATTCGGCCGGTGAGCCCGATCGGTGTCGTCAACATCGGATCTCAGGCCGAGGCGTTCGGGGTGATGAACTTCGTGGCGGTGCTGGCGCTGATCAACGTCATCCTGGCCACGATCAACGTGGTGCCGTTGTTCCCCCTCGACGGGGGCCATTTCGCGGTAGCCCTCTACGAGAAGCTGACAAGGCGCCAAGCGGACATCCGCAAGCTGGCGCCGGTGGCCGTGGCCGTGGTGGGAGTTTTCGCCTTCCTTGGGTTGGTGGCGATACTCCTCGACGTCATCGATCCGATCAGGCTGTGAGGGATGCCATGATCGAGCGCAAGCAAACACGTCAGATCACCGTGGGGAAAGTGGCCGTGGGAGGCGGTGCCCCGGTCTCGGTCCAATCCATGACCACGACCAAGACGGCCGATGTCGACGGGACCCTGGCCCAGGTGTATGCACTCGCCGGAGCCGGCGCCGACATAGTGCGAATCACCTGCAACGAGGTCGAGGCCGCCCAGGGGCTGGCCGAGATCGTCCCTCGGAGCCCGGTCCCTATCATCGCCGACATCCATTACCAGTACCGGCTGGCGCTGGCAGCCCTCGAGGCCGGTGTCCAAGGGTTGCGCCTCAACCCGGGGAACATCCGAAAGGAAGCACAGATCAAGGCGGTGGCCACCGCGGCCATGGAGCGTGGCGTGCCCATCAGAGTGGGGGTCAACGCCGGATCGCTCGACAAAGACCTGTTGGCGCGTTACGGGTCGGCGGTGCCGGAGGCTCTGGTGGAGTCGGCCCAGATCGAGATCCGCTACCTGGAGGAGGTCGGGTTCGATGACATCAAGATCTCGGTCAAGCACTCCCATGTCCCCTCGATGGTCGCCGCCTATCGGCTCCTCTCCGAGAAGGTCGATTACCCACTGCATCTTGGGGTGACCGAAGCGGGGCCGCCGCCCAGCGGTCTCATCAAGTCGGTAGCCGGGATCGGGGCCCTACTGATGGACGGGATAGGCGACACCATCCGCTTCAGCCTCACCGCCGACCCTGTCGAGGAAGCCAAGGCGGGCCGTCAACTCCTCGAGTTTCTCGGCCTCCGTGAGCGCAAGGGGCTCGACCTGATCGCCTGCCCGTCATGTGGGCGCGCCGAGGTCGATGTCATCGATGTCGCCACCCGAGCCCAGGCGGCGCTCGAAGCCGAGAACCTCCCCATCCAGGTGGCGGTCATGGGTTGTGTGGTCAACGGGCCGGGAGAAGCCCGCGAGGCCGACATCGGGATCGCCGCCGGCAGGGGCAAGGGTCACCTCTTCATCAAAGGCAAGGTGGTGAGAGTGGTTCCCGAGTCCGAGATGGTCGAAGCGTTGCTCGACGAGGCGCGCAAGCTGGTGGAGGAGGGCGTCGAGAGCCGTCTTGCCTCCGCAGACGCCAATGCCCCTGATCTGGCCGCAGCCGCCCGGGAGCAACTCGTGCAGATCCAGGGGGACGCCAACCGGTCCGGGGAGCGCCGAGCCCGGGTAGCGGAAATCGCCGCCGGGAACGATTAGCTACCGTCCCTGCGGCCATGCGCTGGTCCCAGGCCTTCATACCCACCCTTCGCGACGACCCCGCTGATGCCGAGGCGGTGAGCCACCGTCTTCTGACCCGTGCCGGGTTCATTCGACAGCTGGCCGCCGGGTCGTACTCGATGCTTCCTTTGGGCCAGCGGACCAGGCGCAAGGTGTCGGAGATCATCCGTCAGGAAATGGACCGGATCGGCGGTCAGCAGTTTCATCTTCCCGCCATTCATCCCGCAGAGCTGTGGCAGAAATCCGGGCGTTGGTATTCCATCGGAGACGACATGTTTCGGCTCACGGATCGCAAGTCTGCCGATCTCGCCCTGGGGATGACACACGAGGAGGTCTTTGCATCCCTGGCGGCGGAGCTCTTCTCCTACCGTGACTTGCCTCAGATCTGGTATCAGATCCAGACCAAGTTCCGCGATGAGCCGCGACCCAAGTCGGGTTTGCTGCGGGTCCGGGAGTTCACCATGAAGGACTCCTACACCCTCGACATCGACCTATCCGGGCTCGACACCGGATTCGAGAACCATCGCGAGGCCTACTTCCGGATCTTTCGGCGGCTCGGCCTCGATCCCGTAGATGTCGAGGCGTCGTCAGGAGTCATGGGCGGGTCGGAATCGGTGGAGTTTGTCATCCGGAGCGACGCAGGAGAGGACTGGATCGCCACCTGCAGCGAGTGCGGGTACCGCGCCAACGTCGAGCGGGCGACCTCGCGCCTCGGCGAGACAGACGATGGCGATGCCACCGAGGATCTCGTCCGATTCGAGACCCCGGGTCTTCGCACCATCGCCGCCCTGGCTAACGCCCATCCCGGGCTGGCGGGGCCGGAGAGGCAGATCAAGACTCTCCTCTACTTCCTCGACGAGACCCCGGCGCTTCTGCTGCTTCGAGGTGACCACGAACTGCAGGAGCAGAAGCTCAGGGACGCCACCAAGGCCGTCGAGATCAGGCCCGGGCGACCCGAGGAGATCCAGCACCTTCTCGGCGCCGATCCCGGGAGCCTGGGTGCTGTGTCCGTCAAGGACATTCGAGTGGTGGCAGATGTGGCGCTGCGAGGGCGCAATAACCTGGTGACCGGCGCCAACGAGGACGATTACCACTTCCGTGGTGTCTCCATGGCGAGGGATATCGATGTGGCCGACTGGGCCGATCTCAGGGCGGTGGTTTCGGGTGAAGCTTGCCCCCAGTGCGGCCATCCTCTCGATTTGTGGAAGGGGATCGAGGTGGGCCACATCTTCAAGCTGGGAACAAAGTTCTCCGAGGCCTTCGGGGTGATGGTCCAAGACGAGAAGGGAGGGAGCCACCCCGTCATCATGGGATCGTACGGGATTGGCGTGGAGCGGGCGATGGCGGCGGTGGTCGAAGCCAACCACGACGAGAAGGGAATCGTCTGGCCGGTCGCCATAGCCCCTTACGAAGCAGTGGTCACCCTGGTCAGGAGCGATGCCCCCGAGGTCGCCGCGGCCGGTGAGCGCGTCTACGGCGACCTGGAGCGGATGGGCGTCGAGGCGCTGCTCGACGACCGTGTCGAGCGTCCCGGTGTCAAGTTCGCCGACGCCGAGCTGGTGGGAATCCCGTACCGGCTCACCATTGGCCCTCGGGGCGTCGAGTCGGGTGAGATCGAGGTCATGGAGCGTCGGGGCATGGCCGTGTCGTCGGTGCCCCTCGCCGACGCGGCGCAGATCGTCGCCGATCTGGTGTTCCCCGCGAGACCGATGATCTGAGCCGGCGTCGGTCAATTCGTCGCATGGCGTCGGGCACACACTGCGCCCGACGCCTTGCCCCGCCGGGCAACTCTCGGCAGCTGGCCAAACATGTCTATACTCGCACCTGAAAATAGGCAGCTTTGTCAGGTGGGCGCCTTGGGCCCCACCTGTTTTGTTGTGGAGAGATTTTTGTGGAGAGAACGAGATGGCGACGACGGAAAGGCTATGGAGTCTGATCGCCCCTTATCTCGACGCAGAGAGGCTCGAGCTAGACGACCTCGAGTGGCTCGGCGTCGGTAAGGGAAGGACATTGCGCGTCGTGGTCGATGGGGCCGCCGTCGACCTGGAGCGCCTGTCCGAGCTATCGCGGGGGATCGGCCGACTCCTAGACGCCGAGGCCGATATCGGCGGACCCTATCAGCTGGAGCTGACATCGCCGGGGCTGGAGCGCAAGTTGAGGCTGCCCACCCATTGGATGAAATCGATCGGCCGAGAGGTCGTGGTCAAGGTTCTCGAGGGCAAGGCGCGGCGGATGCTTCAAGGTCGTCTCATCGAGGCCGACGAGACTTCGTTCTCCATCGAGGTCGATGGCGAGGTCGAGGTGCGTCCCTACGACCAAGTGAGCTCCGCCAAGACAGTTTTTCGCTGGGAAGCGTCTCCGCGGCCTGGTAGGTGAGGAGAACCATGAAGTTGGACACGATGATGGAGGCGATCGAGGTTCTGGCG
>CAZKFU010000128.1:0-4482 GCA_964552165.1 uncultured Acidimicrobiaceae bacterium | reverse complement strand
GAGAGTTGTGACCTGGGGTTTCCCCGTCTAGCACAGCGATTAGCTGGGGTTGCTTACAAGACAGCTGCTCTGCCGACTGAGCTAACCCGGCTGGTTACCCCATGATAAGCCGGTCCCCCTGGCTCTCCCTCTCCCGTTTCGCGCAGGAAACGGGTTGGATTTGGCGCAGTTCCTGCGCGAGAACGGGGGAACAACGTGAGGATCGACAAATACACGTGGTTACAGAAGGGGGCCAATACCCTGCCTGGCATGGGTTTCAACGGCGAGGGCGGCTGAACGGTGGTCAAGGGACGGCACGCCGAGCCGGAAACGGCGCGGTTCTACCGCGACCTGGCATTCATGCTGTCCGGCATCGTGTTGGTTGGGGCAGTCATCTTCGGCGTCCTGTGGTTGTTCTCGCGGGGCTCACCGACCGTGATAGCGACCTCAAGCACCACGGAGCTCCTCACATCTACCACCATCATCGATAACCCGACCACCACAACGACCGAGCCATCAACCACAGCGACAGAGCCTGCTATCGAGGCTCGGCCACCGTCCGAGGTGCAGGTCGTGGTGCTCAACGCCTCGGGAGTCGACGGCTTGGCTGGCCGCGTCTCACAACAGCTGGCCAATGCCGGATACAACGTTTTGCAGCCGGCCAATTACCAGCCAAATCAAGAGACCTCCCGCATCTGGTACCGCGGCGACTATTCGGCGGAGGCGGCCGTTCTCATCGAGATGTTCCCCGACGCCGTTGCCGAGCCCATCCCCGATCCGGATCTCGAACCCGGGGCCGATATCGTCGTCGTCCTCGGTACCTCATACCAGGAATGACCCGAGCCCCTCGGCATGCCGCCGCCCCCCGCGTCTCGGGCGGATGGGCCCTGGTTGCGGGCACCCTCGTCCTCGCGGGAATCGCGATGGGCGCCGGTGCACTCTCGACAAGTGTCATCCTCGATGTGGTGTCACTGTGGCCCGTGTGGGTTGGGGCCGCAGGCTTGTTCCTCGTGTTGAAGGGGCGGCGAGTGGGACGGATTCGCCTCCAAGGGCTGGTTCCGCTGATCTTGACGATCCTCCTCTTGGTCGTCTTGGCCGGGAACGCCTTGGGGCTCCCGTGGTTGCCGTCGGCGTCTGCACAGCTCAATGGCCCTGCGGTCGAAGATGTCACCAGGGCTTCCTTCCGGAGTCGGGTCGGCGGTGAGGTCGTGCTCATCGGGGTGCCGAGCGAGGTCGCCTACCGAGTCGTTCCGTTGCGGGGGGCGGGTGCCACCGGGGTGCCTTCGGCGGTGGAGTCGCATGAAGACGGGTCGCTTTCGGTGCAGCTCACTCCAGACCCCGACCCAGGTCTCCTCAGCTTCCGGGGAATCGACGTCTCGCTCTCGACAACACCAAGCTGGGAGGTGGACCTGGCGGGATCGATGGCGGTTGACGTGACCGGCCTGCGGTTGCGGCGGCTCGTGGCGTCGGGAGATGGGGAGATCGCACTGGGGGCGGTAACCGTCACCACCCCTGTGTCATTGATCGGCACCTTCCGGTTGACGGTCCCCAATGACGTCGCGGTCCGGGTCGATGGAGTGGCTTCGGTTCCCGACGACTGGTCCTCTCAGGATGGGTCTGTGGTAGCACCAACCCCCGGTGAGGGCTGGCTCATCACTGTCACCGATGGATCGAGCATCGAGATCGCCTACTCCTAGACTCTGTGCCCGATGACAAACGACCGTCTCCAGCGCTTGGGCTTCATCGTTTGGACGACGGTTGGGATCCTGGTCCTGGCGTGGGCATTCCTGAGAATCGCCGATGCGGTCCGGATTATCTGGCTTCCCGTCGCGTTCGCCGCCGGGATCGTCTTCTTGCTGGCGCCCCTGGTCGAGGCATTCACCCGAATCGGCATGCGTCGGGTCTTTGCCACGTTTCTCGCCTACTTGGTGTCGGGGGCGGTGATCTTCGGTGGAGGTGCGCTCATCGTTCCGGTGATAAGCCGTCAGGCAGTCGAATTCGCCTCTTCACTTCCCGAGCTCTACGACACCTCAGTCGCCTGGCTCGAGAATGCGGCCGCCAACCTCGGGATGAATCTCGAAGAGGTGTGGTCGACGGGGGCCATCTCGGACTGGCTGTCCGACCCCGCCAACCAGGAGGCGATTCAGCAGATACTGGCCTCCTTTGGGGCCGGAGCCGGGAGGGTGATCCTGGGCGTTACCGAGGCATTGACTGTTCTCGTCCTGGCGCCATTCCTTGCTCTCTACATGCTCATCGATCTCGACCGCTGGCGGGCCCGCTCTCTGGAGCTGACGCCCGGGAACCACCGTGACGAGGTCGCATACGTGGGCGGAGAGCTGGCAACGGCCCTGGGCAACTTCGTGAGGGGCCAGCTCGTGGTGGCGTTGTTCGTCGCGGTGATGTCGAGCCTGGGTCTGTTCCTGATCGATCTCCCGTTCTGGCTGATCATCGGGATAATCGCCGGGATCACCAACCTCATCCCCTTTGCCGGGCCCATCCTCGGTTCGGCGCTGGGAATCATGGTGGCTCTCCTCAACGGGAGCCTCAGCCAGGCGCTGTGGGCGCTTGCGATCTTCGTCGTCGTCCAGCAGATCGACAACCACGTGGTTACACCGCTGGTCCAGCGGACCCGGGTGAGGCTGTCGCCTCTGGTCATCGTCCTCGCCCTGATCGTCGGTGGGACCCTGGCAGGGCTGCTCGGGGTGCTCATCGCGATCCCGGTGACGGCTGCGCTGCGAATAGTGCTCGGCCACCTGTGGCGGACCCGGGTCCTCGGCCAATCGTGGCGGGAGGCCACTGAAGGAATGATCGAGGTCACCCCTCCGCCCGTGATTCGGCTCCCCGGCAGGCACCGGGCCGATCAGTCACGGCTCTTCGACACCCAGGAGATGCAGGCCTGGGACCGTGACACCTCGGAAAGAGTGACCGAGTGAGTAGGTCCCGACCTCAGACCTCGCCGAGGTAGGCCCGCTGCATCTGGGGGTCGGCGGGGAGGTCCTGGGCTGTGCCGACCAGGACGTCTTCCCGCTTGCAGGACGTTCTCCCCGGATGGGGAAAGCGGGCGCTCCTTGATCCCAGAGGCGTGACCGTGGTCGGCCCGGAGCGGAAGGCTACCGCTGCCGCCAGCGACTCAGGTTTGGCCCAGCGCATATGGCGTGGTCGAGCGATGGGCGGTTTCTGCTCGTGCCTGGAATCCGGGGACTCTTCATCCTGGATACCGAGATCAACGAAACCCACCTGGTGCTGGGAGACCGGGCCGTGGTCGGAGGGGGCGTGCTCCCCATGCCAGGGACCCCTAGAGTCGCCGCGATGGCGGCATCTGGACCCATCGAGGAGCTTGCAGGGAAGGACTCATACCTTCGCCTCAACGAGGGGAATGTCCTCGAGGTGGTCGATGGGGGCCTGATTCTCGATCGGACCGTCTTCTACGCCAGAGGCGGCGGCCAGCCTGGCGACACCGGGCGGATTCGTTGGGACGGTGGGGAGGTCGAGGTCATCGACACCATCCGGCGCGGCGGGTTCCCCCTCCATGTTGTTGCCGAGGGCTCGCAGCTGCCTGACCCCGGGACCCCCGTCGAGGCGTTCATCGACTGGGAGCGACGTTACCGGACGATGCGAACGCACACCGCGCTTCACGCCCTCTCAGGAGTCATTTTCCGAGATTTTGGCGCCAAGGTCACCGGCGGCAACATGGAGCCCGGGATGGCCCGCATGGATTTCGAGCTGGAGTCGATGTCACAGGAGTTGGGCCGGCTCGTCGAGCGCACGCTCAACGAGGAGTTGGTCAAGGGATACCCGACAGAGATCATCGTGCTTGCCCGGGAGGCGGCTCTCCAGGATCCAGATCTCATCCGGACCAAGGTCAACCTCATCCCGGAGTGGGTGAAGGAGATTCGCGTCGTCGACATCGTCGGTCTCGATCGCCAAGCCGACGGAGGAACCCATGTCGCCTCCACCCTCGAGGTGGGAGAGGTCAGGGTTACCAAAACCGAATCGAAGGGCAGGGCCAACAAGAGGATGCGCATCGAGCTTCAGGAGTAAACGAGTGCTGAGTACCTGGCACTCAGCTCCAGGCGTTGGAAAGCCACCTCCAAGCACTCGCTACCAAGTACCAAGTACCCGTAATGCTCGACTTCATCCTCGGGATAGGGCTTGCATCCCTCGCGGTGCGGGGATGGGCGAAGGGTCTGGTCCGTCAGGCGCTCGATCTCGTCGCCTTTGTCGCCGGGGTGTGGGTGGCGTTCCGGCTATCCGGCCCTCTTGGCGACCTTCTCAGCGATCGGTTCGGAGTCGGGCCCGAGGCGGCCCGGGTGGGCGCCGGGATCGTGTTGTTCCTCCTGCTGGGCGTGGTCGCCGGTGTGGCGGCCTCATTCCTCGCCCGGATCACCTCGCTCCCCGGAGTGAACCTGGGCAACCGGGTCGGTGGGGCTGCTGTGGCGGCGGCTCTGGGGGCTGCCATCCTTCTCGGTGTGGTCGTCTTGGCCAAAGCGCTCCCGCTGCCTG
>CAZKFU010000127.1:0-4493 GCA_964552165.1 uncultured Acidimicrobiaceae bacterium | reverse complement strand
ACCCGGCTGGTAGGAAACACCAACCGTAAGCGAGCCCAGCACCTACAACTGGGTGCATCGTATACAGGAAGAGGAAGTGGAAATGAGTCGAACGATCTGGTTCGTTCTCGGGATCATCGGATTGGTCGTGGTGGTCATCTGGGTGGTCAATAACATCTAGCTGAGCTGCTCTCGTTCAACTGACCTGGCCTCCAAGGTCTGTACGCCGATGGTCTGACCGACAGCCAGCGACCCGACTGCAGAACCTCACCAAACCTTCGCTATTCACAGAAAGGGGCGTCTCTCCGATCTCTCCGAAGGGACCGGCATTCGAGGTCGATGTCCTTCACTGCCTCGTCGACTTCGGGCCGTACAGCCCGATACGGGCTGGATCCGGGCTGGTGAGAATGCCCTTAATTGAGGGCGGTTCACTACAGTCCAGTGCTGCTCAACACGGGCTTGTCAGGATCCAGGTTCCTGTGAGCGGAAGCTCGTGGGGGTTCAAGTCCCCCCACGCCCACCAGGGTCCCGCCGCGGTGTAGGGAAGAATCCACCGGCAGCTCGACGGTACCTTTGGCGAATGCCAGCACCCATGATTTCTTACGCACCTGAACGGCTTGACCCTGATGAACAGGAGCGGCGCGCCAGATCCTTCTATGAGGAGATGGACAAGAGGCGCAGTGTTCGCTTCTTCTCAGCGGAACCTGTGCCCGGGGGGCTGGTCGAGCTCGCCATCAAGACTGCCTCCACGGCGCCTTCCGGCGCACACCGGCAGCCGTGGCGCTTCGTGGTGATTGGCGACGCCGACATCAAGCGCCAGATACGACAGGCCGCCGAGGAAGAGGAGCGCATCAACTACGAGGGCGGGAGGATGCCCGACCACTGGAAGCAGGCGCTCGAGCCGCTAGGCACGGACTGGCGCAAGCCCTACTTGGAGACCGTGCCCTGGATCGTGGTGTTGTTCGAGGAGCGGCACGGGGTGAATCCCGATGGCTCCATGCGGCACAACTTCTACGTCAAGGAATCGGCAGGTATCGCAGCCGGGCTGTTCATTGCGGCCCTTCATCACATGGGCCTTGCCACGCTCACCACACCCCCAGCCCCATGAGGTTCCTGACGAAGCTCTTGAGACGGCCCGACAACGAGCGGCCCTTCTGCATGTTTCCGATCGGCTTCCCCACCGAGGATTGCGTGGTGCCCGACCTGAGGCGCAAGAGTCTCGACGAGGTGATGGTCAATATTGGCTGAAACCGGCACGCTCTGCCCGATTCTCTTCGCCGGCCAAGCGTGGGAATCACCGGCAGCGATACCCTGGCCCACAACGTGATCCTCGAGCCCCAAAGGCCGCGGCGGCGCCCCTGGCGGCGTCTTCTCGTGCCGCTCCTGGTGCTCCTCCTGCTGGTGGTGGCGGTGGTGGTCGCCGGAGCGGGGCGCCGGACCCGAGACCAGATCGAGTACCTGGAGGCCATGCGCGCCAATCTCTCCGAGATCTCGATGTCGGGGCTCAAGCTGCAGGATGTGATCGGGAGGCTCCCCCGCATCGATCGTTCCGAGTTCACGGCGACCCTTGACGACATCGAGGCGGTACTGGCCGTCGCCACAGCCCATTCCGCCGGCGCCCCACCCACACCCGACCTCGTCTCGGCGGCCGCGCTGTACCGACTGGCCGTCGGATCATGGGCATCGGGCATCTCTGGGTTTCGGGAGGGCGTTCTCGAAGCCGCCGACAATCCAGAATCCGCCGGTGCCACCGACGTTCTGATCGCCGCTCTCGTGGAGCTGCGAGCCGGCGATGCTTTGTACCTCGACCTGATTTCGGAGCTGGAAACCGAAGGGATTCCCCAACCGGTGAGCAGCCTGCCCGAGGTTGCTCTTCTTCCGATGGAGGCACCCCTGGAAGTCCTCGCCGGAGCCTACGTCGACGCGGCGCGAGCGGATTCCAACAGCCTTGCGCTGAGGCCCGGGTTGGCGGTCGCCCAGGTCCTCGCCGAGCCTGAGTGGGTGCGAAACGCCGCGGATGCCATTGTCGTGCCTGCCACCGAGTCGATCGTTTTCACCATCGTGGTCCAGAACAACGGGAATTTGGCGTCGAGCGACGCTCGAGTGCGGGTCACCTTGGTCGGTGAGGAGGAGACCACCGAGGAGGTGCTGGTGGTGCCCCCGCTGAGTCCCGGGGTCCAGACCTCGCTCATGACCACGGCGATGGCGGTGACGGAGGGCGGTTTCTACCGCATCCAGGCCGAGCTGGTGCCGACCCAGCCCGACAACGACCCGGATGACAACGTCCTGGCGGTCGAGTTCGTCGTCAACGAGGGTTAGCCGGGTCAGCTCGGTTTACCATCGCCGCGCACGTGATCGACCCTCGTCTTCTCCGCGATTCCCCCGGTGTCATCGCTGCTTCCAACCGACGAAGGGGCGCCGCCATCGATCTTGACGCCCTGATCGCCCTCGACGCCGAGGCTCGGGCGGCACAGCATCGAGCCGAGACGCTGCGAGCGGAGCAGAAAGAGCAAAGCCGGGTCATAGCCACGTTGTCGGGAGAGGAGAAGGAGTCGGCGATCGAGGAGATGGCCGTGGTGGCCCCCCGGGTCAAGGAGGCCACGGCCAAGGCCGATGAGCTCCGTCGCCGGTTTGAGCAACGTTGGTTGGAGGTGCCCAACATCGTTGCCGTCGATGCCGCCGACGGTCACTCCGAAGAGGACAACGTCGAGATCAGCCGCCATGGCGACGTCTTCAGCGAGGGAATCGACCACGCCACGTTGGGAACGAGCCTCGACATCATCGACACGGTGCGGGCCGCCAAGGTGTCGGGTAGCCGCTTCGGCTACCTCAAGGGCAAAGGCGCCCTGTTGGAGCTGTCGCTGGTGCGTTGGGCAATGGACAAGCTGGTGGGTTCGGGGTTCCTTCCCATGATCACTCCGGTTCTGGTCCGTGAGCAGGCACTGGAGGGAACCGGATTCTTTCCCGAGGCACGGGACCAGGTTTACGAGATCCCCCGAGACGAGCTTTTCCTGGTGGGGACGGCGGAGGTCCCTCTGGCGGCCTACCACACCGACGAGATCCTCGACGCCGGTGACCTCCCCGTCCGGTACGCCGGGTTCTCCACCTGTTTTCGACGTGAGGCGGGCACCTATGGCAAGGACACCACAGGAATCTTCAGGGTGCACCAGTTCGACAAGGTGGAGATGTTCGTCTTCATCGATCCCGACGACTCCGGAGACGAGCATGAGCGACTTCTCGAGGTCGAGGAGTCGCTGGTGCGTCAGCTCGAAATCCCGTATCGGGTGGTGAACGTGGCCGCCGGCGATCTGGGGGCCTCGGCGTCGAAGAAGTACGACATAGAGGCATGGTTCCCCGGAGAGCAGAACTTTCGCGAGATCACGTCATGCTCCAATACCACCGACTACCAGGCGAGGCGGTTGGCGATCCGCACCCGAGGCCAGGAGGGGACCCGTCTCGTCCACACCCTCAATGGGACGGCGTGTGCGGTGGGGCGGACCATCCTCGCGCTGATCGAGAACCACCAACAGCCGGACGGCTCGGTGGTCCTCCCCGAGGCACTCCGCACCTACACAGGGTTCGACACCATCGAGCCGTGAGCGGCTCGCGCCCCGACCAGATCTTCGCTCGGATCGCTCGCCGCTATGACCGGATCAACGCGATCCTGACATTGGGTCGGGAGAGGTCGTGGCGCCGCCGGGCGGCGGCTGATCTGTCATCGGGTCGAATCCTCGACCTCGGAAGCGGGACCGGGGCCTACCCGGAGATATTCGCTGGCTCCGACCCGGTGGCAGTGGACCCGGTCATGGAGATGCTGCGGCTCAGCCCACTCCCGGAACGGGTGGCGGCCGTGGGCGAGGGGCTGCCGTTCGCCGCAGAGGTCTTCGATGGAGCGTTCAGTGCTTTTGTGTTTCGCAACTTGAGCTCGGTGGAGGCAACGCTCGATGAGCTGAACAGGGTGCTTCGACCCGGCTCCCGCGCCGTCGTCGTCGACCTGACGCGCCCTCGCGGGCGGCTCACCCGTCTCCTTCACCGAGTTGGGACGGCGGCGGTGCTTCCTGTGGTGGGGTTGTTGGTTGCCGGCGCACCCCGCGAATACTGGTACCTCCACCGCTCGCTGGATGACCTGCCGCCACCCGAGGCTATGTTCGCCACCGGGCCGCTTCGGGTGGAGAGCGTGAGGCGGATGGGGCTCTTCGGGTTCGTCTACGCCGCGGTGCTGGTCAAACCCTGATTGCGTGTGCACCAGGGTGCGCTGAGCGCGGGCGCGTGCACACGCAAGACAAAGATCGTGCGCCCCGCCGTCGAGACCCGGTGGAGCTCGCGTGCGAGGGCTGCCGGCTCCGATTGGGCGACCCTGGTGCACCCGGGATTGTCCGCTTAGGGCTGCTTCCTTCCGGACCTGACCCGGTTCACGGCGTCCCGCCGCACAGGACCCAACCATCAACGCCACGTTTTCGTCGCACGTCGAACCGTCGTGTCCCTCGGGCGGGGATGAGGCCCCGCATGTAGAG
>CAZKFU010000126.1:0-4512 GCA_964552165.1 uncultured Acidimicrobiaceae bacterium | reverse complement strand
TTGGGGGTGAAACGGTTTCGACGGCGAGTGTTGAGGCGTCGGAAGCGAGCCGGGGTCTCCGGGGCCCCGTCAACAAACCGGAACAACCAACAAGTGCCGAAGATAACTTCGCACTGGCTGCCTAAATAAGCAGCTCGTCCGCCCGGTCGGCTCCCGCACGATCGGGGTCGGGCGTCGCTTCGCGGGATGCTCCCCACGGGACTCCGGGACTGTGGGGTCAAGACCAATTCCGGATAGGCCGGAGGGCGATGTGTCGTCAGCATCCTCCGGCTGAAAGCTCGCTGATGACTGCGCTCGGAGATGCCGGCGCCGACGGCTCGACGGACCGGGGTTCGACTCCCCGCACCTCCACTGCATACCTCAGCTTCTGGCATCCATATGTGAGCGAAATCGACGCCCGATCTCGCTGCTTGCGGACTACTGACCCATTGACCTCGGACCCCGCCGGCGTACGCTGGTCACCAGTCGTGACCTCTCTCTCCCCGCTACGTGCAGGCCTCATCGCCGTGGGTGTGATCGCGCTGGTAGCCGTCGTCGTGCTCCTCAACCGCCCCGATTTGAGGGCCGGAGCGCAAGCCCTCGTCGGTGAGGTTCCGGCGGTCGAAGTCGAACACGACGGCGTCCGGTTCCTGTTGACCGATCGCGACGGTGGCGAGTTCTGCACATATGGGTGGGATCTCTACGCGCGGAGCCCCCGGAGGCTGCGATCGAGTTGGCGCCGACGATCAAGGCTTTGCCCCTTCCAGGAGTTGAAGGGGTCTATGTCGGGGCATACATCCTCGACGCTCCGGGCTTGATTAGGGCCGCGGGGACCGTCTTTTGCGAGGACCCCTGACACCAGATTTCGCGCGTTACCGTCTCTGTTTGTGAGTCAGGTTCCCAAGACTGTGACCGTCACCGAGTCGAGCTCTCGCGACGGGCTCCAATCGTTGGGGGTGTTTGTCGCCACCTCCGCCAAGGTGGCGCTCATCGAGGACCTGGCAGCGACCGGGCTCCGCCACTTCGACGCGGTTAGCTTCGTCAATCCGAAGGCGGTTCCCCAGATGGCGGATGCCTCAAAGGTGATGGCCGGAGTCACGAGGATGTCGGGATTGGTGCTGGGCGGTCTCGTTCCCAACCTGAAGGGTCTCGAGTCGGCGCTGGCCGCCGGGGTCGACGAAATAGGAGTTCTCACCGCCGCCTCCAACACCTTCAACGAGCGAAACATAAACGCCACCACCGAAGAGGCGATGGATCGCATCAAGGAGATCCTCGCCGAGACTCCCGACCACATCGGTGTGCGCGGCTACATCTCCACCGTCACCCACTGCCCGTATGAGGGACGAATCGACGCGGGTCGGGTGGCCGAGCTCGCCGAGACGCTGGCGGAATGGGGGGTGGAGGGGGTCTTTCTCGGTGAGACGCTCGGCAAGGCGACATCCCCCGATGTCGAAAGGCTTCTCGAAGAGGTCCTGACCCGGTTGCCCGCGGAATTCGTTGGCGTCCATTTTCACGACACATACGGGCAGGCGATCGCCAACACCGTGGTCGCTCTGGAGCGAGGGATCGACAAGATGGACTCATCGGCGGGCGGTCTCGGGGGCTGCCCGTTCGCACCAGGCGCCGCGGGAAACGTCGCCACCGAGGACCTCCTCTGGCTCCTCGACGGGATGGGCATCGGCCACGGCGTCGACGGTGCGGGAGTGGCCGATGTGGCCTACCGGTTCTGCACCGATCACAATCTCGCCTACAACAGCAAGGCGGGCCGAGCATTGCTCGCCGCCAAGGGAGATACGTGAGCTCGATATACCTCAACGATGACCTCGAAGCCATACGCACCCAGGTGCGTCGTTATGTCGATACCGAGGTAGTCCCTCATGCCGAGGCCTGGGAGCAGAGCGGACGCGTGCCACGTGAAGTGCTCGATGAGATGGGCAAGCTCGGCTTCTTCGGCTTGCGCGTTCCTGAGGATTTTGGGGGGCTGGGATTGGGGGCGCTGGCCTCGGTCGTCCTGGCCGAGGAGTTGGGTCGGTCTACGTTCGGTGGCTTCACGGCAACTGTTCTGGTCCACACCGATCTCGCCACACCGTATGTCCTCAACTTCGGGAGCGCCGAGCAGAAGGAAAGGTGGCTCCCTAGCCTCGTCTCCGGCGAGATGCTCTCGGCGATAGCCGTCACCGAGGCCGACGCCGGCTCCGACGTGGCGGCGATCCGGACCACGGCGACCCTCGACGGTGACGGTTTCCGAATCGACGGCTCCAAGATGTTCATCACCAACGGCGGGATCGCCGACGTCGTTTTCGTCGCAGCCAAGACCAACCCCGATGTCAAAGGCTCGCGCGGGATGTCGATCTTCGCGGTGGAGAGCGGTACCGCCGGTTTCGCGGTGAGCCGGTCATTGCCCAAGATGGGCTGGCGCTCCTCGGACACCGTCGAGCTGTCGTTCGATGGCTGTTGGGTGCCGAAGGGAAACCTCATCGGTGAGGCCAATCGCGGTTTCTATTACATCATGAGCAACTTCCAGAACGAGCGTCTGGTGCTGGCTGCGCAGTCATTGGGTGAGGCGCGGCGGGCTATCGAGCTCACGATCGAACATGCTCGCCAGCGCCAGGCATTTGGGAGACCGCTCTGGGACAAGCAGGCCATCCGCCACCGGTTAGCGATGAGGCAGGCAGAGACCGATGCCGCCCGCCAGCTCACCTATCACGCGGCGTGGCTGATGGAACAAGGCGAGGAGCCGGTGCGCGAGGTCTCGGAGGTCAAGGCTCTGGTAGGCGAGCTCGTCAACCGCGTGCTGTACGACTGTGTCCAGTTCCACGGAGGAGCGGGGTATATCGCGGAAACGGCCGTCGAGCGGATGTACCGCGATGCCCGCATCCAATCCATCGGCGGCGGCGCTACCGAGGTCATGCTCGACGAGATCGCCAAGAGACTGTGATGTCCCCAACTTGCGTCGATTTCATTCACATATGAGCGCTGGAAGCTGAGGTTTGCATTTGATGGAGGCGACCCTCGATGAGCGGGAGGTGGCGAGCGACCCGATCGCTCAGTTTCGGGTTTGGTACGCGCAGGCCGAAGAGTCGCGCATCGATGGACTGGAGGCTTTCGTCCTGTCGACGGCTACCGAGTCGGGTCGCCCTTCCGGTCGGGCTGTCCTCCTCAAGGGTTTTGACGAGGAAGGACTCGTCTTCTACACCAACTACGACAGCCGCAAGGGGAATGAGATCAGGTCCAATCCGGTTGCCGCGGCCACCTTTGTGTGGATACCCCTACACCGCCAGGTCAGGTTCGAAGGAAAGGTGATCCCCGTGCCCCCCGAAGTCTCCGATGCTTATTTCAAGACGAGGCCGCTAGGCGCTCGTATCGCCGCCGTCGCCTCGCCACAGAGTGAGGTCGTGGCCAGTAGAGCCGAGCTCGATCGTCGTTACGCCGAGGTGGAAGCGGCCGCGGACAGAGGCGTGGTCAGGCCCAAGAGCTGGGGCGGCTTTCGCCTTCTTCCTGAGGTGGTCGAGTTTTGGCAGGGCCGGGCCAACCGCTTTCATGACCGTCTCCGCTACCGCCGCGTCGACAACGGAGAATGGATCGTGGAGAGGCTGGCACCGTGAGGCTGGATATCGTCGGCTCGGCAGGCACCTTCCCCGCTCCAGGTCGTCCTGCCTCGGGCTACATCGTCACGGAGGAGGGAACCCGGGTTTGGTGCGACGCCGGGCCCGGCACGTTCATGAGCCTGCCGATCGACGACCGCCTCATCGACGCCGTCGTCATCTCCCACCGTCATGTCGATCATTGCGCCGATTTATTGGCGGCATTCCATGCGTGGAGGTTCTGTCCCGAGCCCCGGCACGAAGTCCCTGTCTATGCCCCCGAATCGGTATTCGAATCGATCAAGGGCTTTCTACGAGACGTTGACGGGGTGAAGATCGAGGACACGTTGGCCTTCCGCCCCGTGGCCGAGGGAGACATCATCGAGGTCGGTCCCCTCACCATCTCTTTCACCACCAGCGACCACTCGGTACCCACCGTGGCCAGCCGTTGGAGCAACGGGTCCCGGTCGATGTTCTACACCGGCGACACCGGCGCCGGGGGAGAGTGGGCATCTCTGGCCAAGGGTGTGGACTTGATGCTGTGCGAGGCCAGCTACCAAGGAGAACCCGGAGTCAACGTGTACCCACACCATCTCACCGCTTCCGAGGCGGGACGAATCGCCCGGGAGCAGGAGGTGGGGCAGTTGGTCCTGACCCACATCCCTCCCTATCTCGATCCAACCCAGTCGGTTGCGGAGGCGGAACCAGAGTTCGACCGCCCCGTGGCGCTTGCCGTTCCCGGCGGTCAGTTCAAGATATGAGCGACCCGCGGCCGCGTGACCAGCTTCGGCCGGTCCGGCTTCACACCGGCTATACCGACGCCACCCCGGGATCGGTGCTCATCGAGATGGGCAGAACCCGGGTGCTGTGCACGGCGTCGGTGGTTGCCGAGGTGCCGCGGTGGCTCCGCGACAGCGGCAAGGGCTGGGTGACCGCCGAGTACGCCATG
>CAZKFU010000125.1:0-4546 GCA_964552165.1 uncultured Acidimicrobiaceae bacterium | reverse complement strand
CCACCGGCGAGCCGACCGATGTCGGCCCGAGCGGCGGTGCCTGCGCTGGTCGGGACCCGGAGCAGCGGGCGGCGTGCCGCGGCGAACAGCGCCGGATCGGCCACCTGGGTGATCTCCGGCTCCTTCTCGAAGATGATCTCTCCCTCGTGGCTGACGATCCTCTCGACGATGTAGTCGTTGGCGTGTCTGCCGTTGGTGGCGAAGTTGGAGAAGGCTGAGGCCATCTCCATAGGGGAGACGGAGGAGGAGCCGAGGACGATGGAGAGAACCGGCTCGAGGGCGGCCTCGGTGATGCCCATCCTCCTCCCCATATCGACGATGTTCTCCGGCCCGGTGTCCAGCGAAACCTGGGCGTAAACGGTGTTGGTCGAGCGAGAGGTGGCCTCGTCGAGAGTGATGACGCCGGCAGACGAGCGGTTGGCATTGTGGACGGTCCACACATTGGTGCCCTGCGGGGAGCAGATGAACTCGCACTCCACTTCCATCGGACTGGCCCCGTCCCAGCGGTGCCCGAGGGTGAACCCCTGTTCGAGGGCGGCGGCGAGACCGATCGCCTTGAACGCCGAGCCGGTGTTCCTCCGGCCCTGAACCGCCAGGTCGAACTGGTTGAACTCGAAGTCGAGCCCCGATGCCATCACCTTGACCGCTCCGGTGTGGTTGTCGACCATGGCGATGGCCCCGGTCGGCTCACACGAGTGGGTCTCGGCATAACGGGCGTAGAAGTCGGGGTTGTCTTCGTAGTCGGGGAAGACCCTGGCGCAAGCGGCCACGTTCTCCTCGTACGGCGGAAGCGGGAGCCACTCGTCGAGCACCTCGTTGGCCGCCTTCTGGAGCCGGAGGTCGATGGTCGTGTAGATCTGGAGACCGCCGCCACCCTCGCAGGCGACATCGTCGGCGGGACAGCCGAAGATCGCCTGGATCCGGTCCTCCCTCGTTTCGCCGAGGAAGGCGAACTCGGGCGAGTTGAGGAGCTGGCGCCGCACCTCGGCGACAACGTGGTCTGCCTGGCCGCGGCGGGGTGGCGTGTCGACGACATCCAGAGGGCGGTTTTGGGAGTACGCGGCCTGGGCCTCATTGATCCAACCCTTGTCCAGCATTTGCTCGATCACCCCGTCGCGACGTTCCAGGACCAACTCGGGGCGCTGCCTCGGGTTGTAGAGAGAGGGGTTGCGGACCAGCACAGCCAGAGCAGCGGCCTCGTGGATTTGGATCTCGTCCAGAGGCTTGTTGAAGAACTCCTCCGCCGCGGTCTTCACCCCGTAGGCGCCGGCGCCGAAATAGACCGCGTTCATGTAGTACTCGAGGATCCGCTCCTTGGGGAAGCGTCGCTCCGCCTCGGCGGACACGAACGCCTCGTTCACCTTGCGGCGGATCGAGATCTCGCTGCCCACGAAGGCGTTCTTGACCACCTGCTGGGTGATCGTCGAGCCTCCCCGGGTCTGGTCGTAGAGCAGGTTGTCCAGCGCCGCGGATGCGATGGCGGTGAAATCGATGCCTTCGTGTTCGAAAAACTCGGAGTCTTCGGCGGCGAGGATGGCGTGGACCATTACCTCGGGCACCTGGTGGTAGGGGATCGGCTCGGAGTTGCGCCCGTTGTGCAGCTCGGCCAGCACCTCACCGGTCTCGGCGTAGACCCGGCTCACCCGACTCAGGTCGGGGAGGGTGAGATCCATCGAGCGAGTATCGGGAACCCACTCGTCTGCAATCTCTTGGAAGGTTCCGTAGGCCGAGTTGGCCCCCAGGAACGCGAAGAGACCCACCCATCCCGAGAGGAGGAGCGATATGGAGAGGAGGGTGGCCAAGGCGCCGAACCAGCGGCCCCGCCGTTCCCGCGCCTCGATCTGATGAATGAGGGCTTTCCTGGCCATGTAGGGGTATCAGACGATCCGTGGGTGCGGGGAGTTCCCGCCTACGATCCCCGGACGGTGACAGGATACTGCGATCATGAGTGAAACCCGTGCTACCTCGAGCGGCATCGAGGTCGACGTCGTTTACGAGACTCCACCCGATCCGGAAAGGATCGGCCGTCCCGGCGAGTATCCGTTCACCCGGGGGCCGTACCCGACCATGTACAGGGGTCGGCTGTGGACCATGCGCCAGTACTCGGGGTTCGGAACGGCCTCGGAGACCAACCAGAGGTTCCGCGACCTGCTCGACGCTGGCCAGACCGGACTGAGCGTCGCCTTCGACCTTCCCACTCAGATGGGTCTCGACTCCGACCACCCGCTGGCTGCCGGAGAGGTGGGAAAGGTCGGCGTGGCCATCGACTCGATCGACGACATGAGGAGGCTCTTCGCAGACATCCCTCTGGACGAAGTCTCCACCTCGATGACCATCAACGCCACTGGCCCGCTCTTGCTGCTGCTCTACGAGCTGGTCGCCGCCGAGCAGGGGGTGGGTGGTGACCGGATCAGGGGGACGATCCAGAACGACATCCTGAAGGAGTACGTGGCGCGGGGCACCTACATCTACCCGCCGGCTCCGTCTATGCGTCTGGTCACCGATGTCTTCGCCTACGCCGACCGTCATCTTCCCAGGTGGAACACCATTTCGGTGAGCGGGTACCACATCCGGGAGGCGGGAGCCACCGCCGCCCAGGAGCTCGCCTTCACCATCGCCAACGGCCTGGCCTACGTGGAGGCGGCAAGCCACGCCGGGCTCGACGTCGACTCGCTTGCACCCCACATCTCCTTTTTCTGGAACGGGCACAATGACCTCTTCGAGGAGGTGGCCAAGTTCAGGGCTGCCAGACGCATCTGGGCCCGGCATATGAAAGAGGAGGTCGGTGCGGCCGATCCCAGGTCATGGGCGATGCGGTTCCACACCCAGACCGCAGGCTCGACCCTCACTGCCCAACAGCCCTTGAACAACGTGGTGCGTACCACCGTGCAGGCACTGGCTGCGGTTCTCGGCGGGACACAGTCGCTGCACACCAACGCCTACGACGAGGCGCTCGGCCTCCCCACCGACACTTCGGCACTGCTCGCCCTTAGGACCCAGCAGGTGATCGCACATGAGCTGGGTGTGGCCAACACTGTTGATCCCCTGGCGGGTTCCTATTACGTGGAGAGTCTGACCGATGGCCTCGAAGAGATAGCCGAAGACCTGATCTCTGAGATCGCGGAGATGGGAGGGGCGGTGGCGGCCATCGAGGAGGGTTGGATGCAGGCCGAGATCGAGGAGTCCGCCTACCAGGAGGCCCGGCGGCAGTCAACCGGCGAGTCGGTGGTGGTCGGAGTCAACCGGTTCGTTGCCAACGACGGCGAGCCGGTCCCCGTCCTCGAGGTGGACCCGACTCTCGAAGAGTCTCAGAAGGTGGCTCTGGCCGAGCGGCGTGAGGCACGAGACCAGGAGGCTGTCGCATCCGCCTTGGCCGAGGTCAGCGAGACCGCTGCGGGTGACAGCAATCTGATGCCTGCGATGCGTCAGGCGCTGGCAGCCGGAGCCACCATCGGTGAAGTCTCCGACGCATTGCGTCAGGTTTTCGGGGTTCACCGCCCGACGGGGTAACTTCGCGATCTCCGATGCCCGACACGAGGACACATCTCCTGATCATCGGTGGCGGTCCCGCCGGCACTCAGGCGGCAACAACCGCCGCCACCAAAGGCGCCCGCGTCACCCTGGTGGAAAAGGACATCGTCGGCGGAGCGGCCCACCTCTGGGATTGCATCCCCTCCAAGACGATGGCGGCCAGCGCCCTGCGCCGCACCTCGGTGCGCAATGCGGTGAAGCTGGGGCTGGTCGGTGACCCGGGGCATGTCGATCCGGTCGTACTTGCAGAGCGGATCAAGGAGATCACCTCCAATATCCATGAGAACCTGGTCGACCTGCTCACCGACCAGCGGGTCGACATCATCGGCGGGACCGCCCGTTTCGCCGGACCAAATACGGCGGTGGTGGACACGATCGACGGTCAGCGGGAGGTCACCTTTGACAAGGCTCTGGTGTCTACCGGATCGAGGCCCCGCGTCCCCGAATTTGCGCCGGTGGACGGGAAGCAGGTGCTCACCACCCGGGATTGCTATGACCTGGGCGCAGTGCCGGAGCACGTGATCGTGATCGGCTCGGGTGTGACCGGCGTCGAGTTCACCCACATCTTCGAGTCGATGGGCGCCAAGGTGAGCCTGGTGGTGTCCCGTCGGCAGATCCTGCCCCACCGGGACCCCGAGGTCGCTGCGGTGTTGGAGGAGGACTTCCTGGAGAGGGGGGTGCGTCTTGTGATCGGCGCGCGGGCCGAGGCGATCGATATCACCGCCGATCAGGTCTCGGTCAGATGCAATGACGGCCGGGTCGTCACCGGGTCACACGCCCTGCTTGCCGTGGGCGCGATACCGCTCACCGACGGACTGGGGCTGGATGCTGCCGGGGTGGAGACCGACAACGGATATGTCAACGTCGACGAGTTCTCCCGGACTTCCGCACCCCATATCTATGCCGCCGGTGACGTCACCGGTCGGATGCCTCTCAGCTCGGTGGCCTCGATGCAGGGTCGCAAGATCGCCCGGCACGCCCTGGATCTTCCGGTGCAGCCTCTGGACTACGACAA
>CAZKFU010000124.1:0-4546 GCA_964552165.1 uncultured Acidimicrobiaceae bacterium | reverse complement strand
CGGGGCGTCCCCTACCGGATCACGGCATCCGAATACGCCAGCCGCCAGCTCGACGCCACCACCTTCTTCGCCGCCGGGATGGCCGCCTTTTTCCTGTTCTTCACCGTGCAGTTCGGGGTCACCGGGCTCCTCGAGGAGAAGCAGGACGGCACCCTGGCCCGGCTCCTGGCGGCGCCCATCCCCCGGTATTCGGTGATAGCGGCCAAGGTGATCGTCAGCTTCCTTCTGGGGCTGATCTCGATGGGTGTGCTCATCGTCGCCACCGGCGCCCTGATGGGCGCCAAGTGGGGTCATCCCCTGGGCATGGCGATCCTGGTCTTGGCCGGGGTCTCATCTGCGGTGGCGGTGATGGCGCTGGTGGCAGCCTTCGCCAAGACAGCCGAGGGCGCCGGCAACCTGGGGAGCATCGTGGCCGTGATATTGGGGATGCTGGGGGGCAGCTTCTTCCCGCTGGGGACCGGCGACGACTTGCTGTCGCGGATCAGCCTGGCGACGCCTCACTCCTGGTTCATGCGGGGGCTGGGCGACCTCAACGCCGAGGGCACCTGGACCGCGGCTCTGCCCGCAGCCGGTTCGATCCTGCTCATCACCACGCTCACCGGCCTGGCGGCTGCGGTGTTCCTCCGTCGTCAGGTGGAGCCATGAAAATTCTCGCCATCGCCTTCGCCGGGGTGCGGATGATGCTGCGCGAGCGCAGCAACGTTTTCTTCGTCTTCATCTTCCCTCTGGCTCTGATCCTCCTCATCGGTGCCCAGTTCGGAGGTGGGGTAGACCCCAGGATCGGGATCTTCCTCGAGTCGCCCGATGACGACCTGGCGAACCGGATCGTGGCCGACCTGGAGGGAGACGACCGGATCGAGGTGGTGGTGTTCGACGAGCGGCGAAGACTCGACGTGGCCGTGGAACGGGGCTTCGTCCAGGCGGGTGCCGCCCTTCCCGACGCGGGAGCACTCGCCGAGGCCGGGTTACCGGTCGATGTCGAGGTCGCCGCCCGGCCCGACGGTATCGGCCCCCAAATGGAGGCCGTGATCACCTCCGCCGTCGCCCGGGTCATGGTCCCGGTCTCTGCTGCCCAGTTCACCGTTGAGCAGACCGGCTACCTGTATCGCGAGGCTCTCGACCTGGCGCACCGTCAGGACAACAGGCCCGCCATCACGATCGAGGCCTCGACCACCGGCGAGGCACTGTTCCCCTCGACCCTGGGCCGGTTCGACCTGGGAGCCTCGCAGCAGCTGGTCCTGTTTGTCTTTCTGACCGCTCTGGCGGGCTCGGCCCGCCTCATCCAGAGCCGACAACTGGGCGTGAGCCGCCGAATGATGTCGACACCGACCTCGATCAGGACCATCATCGTCGGCGAGGGGGCCGCCAGGTTCGCGGTGGCGCTGACCCAAGGGGTCTACATTGTGGCCGCCACCCTCATCATGTTCCGGGTGAACTGGGGCGACCCATTGGGGGCGATCGCCCTGCTGATTGCGTTGGCAGCGGTTGGTGCTGGTGCCGCCATGCTGATGGGCTCGGTTTTCTCCAACGATCAGCAGGCCGGTGGTATCGCAGTGGTTGCAGCGTTGGGTCTGGCGGCGTTGGGAGGCTCGATGCTCCCATCCGAGCTGTTCTCACCCACCATGCAGACGGTGGCCCACGTCACGCCTCACGCCTGGGCCCTGGACGGGTTCGCCGAGTTGGTGAGACGGGATGGGGGCCTCCTCGACATCCTTCCCGAGCTCGGTGTCCTCTTTGGCTACGCCGCGGTGCTGGTGCTCTTCGCCTCGTACCGGCTCCGCGTTGCCATCACGAGGCCGTAATGTTCGCTACATGAGCTCCCCTGCGGCCTCGTTCCTTCGTTTCGTCGGTGGTGTTTTTCGCTTCCTTGGGGTGGTGATCCTGGGCCTGGTGATCGCCACCATCCTTTTTGGGCTCAGGGGCAACGAACTCGGTGCGGCTGCGGCGTGGGCTGGTGGCTTTGGCGGGTTCTTGTTCGCCTGGGTGTTTCTCGCCATAGGCAGGGCCCTGGGACGGGCGGCCCGGGCGGCCGACGACGGCACATCGAGCCGCCGCTCGCAGATCCCGCCCCAGGTGAAGACTCCTCCCTACACCGGTGGCCCGGTTGCGGCTCGGGAGCGACCGGCGTCCATCCGCGTCCAGCCAACACACCCGGCACGGCCCGCTCCCACCACCCAGCCAGTCGTCGCTCCCCCCGAGCCCGAGACCGGGTCCATCTTCGCCAAGGAGTTGGAGAAGGTCGCCATGGCCAAGCCCACCACGCGGGAGTTCAAGCCGGTGTCATCGGCGGAGATGGTGGAGGCCGCCAAGAAGCGCATCGAGGACATGCTCGAGGCGAAAAACCTCCGCCGCGGCCGGGGCTAGCTCAGCGGTCGATCAACGACCGAATAGCCCGAATCTCCTCGGCGAGTGACTCCCGCCCGTCGCCGGCGTCGAGCAGCCCCCGGTTTTCCGCCAGAGCCAGACCGGTGCGTAGCAGGCTCTGGTGCGCCGATTCCTCGGTGGTCAGCTCGCCCTCGATCAGGTACATCCGGGCCCGGTCGAGAGCACGCGACAGGAACCGCTTCTCGTTGAACGCGCCCCCGAGCGCGGCGAGCTCGTCGGCGACCACCTGGTAGGCGTCGAGAAAGGGCAGGAGGGCCCAAGCCGCGGTCTTCGGGGTGAGAGCCTCATGGAGCTCGGCGGCGGCGGCGGTGGAATCGGCACCGCCCCGCCAGTCGGGCAGGTCGATCGAGAGGTCGGTCTCGACCCTCTCCAGGAACTGCTCCTTCTCGGGGAAGAAGAACTCGAACTTGAGCAGGTCGCGGATCGCCAGCGCCCTCTCGCGGAACGACTCGATGGATGAGCTCTCGGCCCCGGCCATCGCCGCCAGCGCCGTCTCGGCGATCGCGCGATCGACGAAGAAGTGGACCACCACATTTCGGTAGTAGGCGAGGTCGATCATCTGGTTGGGCTCCAGCCAATAAACGGTCCGCTCCAAAGCGGTGTGCGACGAGAGATGGCCGTGCTCGTCGATGCCCTCGAGCACGAGCTCGACCGCCTCGGGTTTGTCGAGGGGGAGGCTCTCCGTCACGGGAAACCCGCGCCCCTCGATGTAATCGACGAGGAGCGAGCAGTCGGCGGCGAGCTGCTCGGCCGTCTTGGCCTTGCCCCGGGCCGCCAACAGCGCGATCGACACCACCGCAGTGGGGGTGATCGGGGTTGCCTGGCCGATTCGGTACATGACCTCGAACGCCACTTTCTGCAACCCCAGCGAGGGCTCCTCGCCGGGCTCTATCCGGGAGAGCACCCCGGCAACCGAGACCGGCTCGCCAAAGCTGACGTGGATGTTTCCGTAGCGTCGGCGCAAGGACCTGATGGCCCGCCATGCCCACCGCACCGACTCGGTGTCCTTTCCCCCTCCCCGGGCCTCGCGGGTGTAGTCGGCAAGATCCTGGATCTGGTCGTACGCGATCGAGGTGGGGATCAGCATCAGGTCCTCGCAGTGGCCGCGGCGCAGCGAGTCGACGGCGTAGGAGAGCAACCCGTAGCGGGGCGGGAGCAGCTTGCCGGAGCGGGAGCGGCCTCCTTCCAGGTACCACTCCAGCGGGAACCGCTTCTCGATCAGATAGTCGATGTAGGAACGCAAGACGTGCTTGTAGAGGAGGTTGTCCTTGAAGCTGCGGCGGATGAAGAAGACCCCGGTGCGGCGCACCAGCGGGCCGACCGGGAAGAAATTCATGTTGATGCCGCCGGCAGTGTGGTTGGGGGGCAGGTCGTTCTCCCAAAGAAGGTACTGGAGGCTGAGACGGTCCAGGTTGGAGCGGTGCGAGGGGAGGAAGAGCAACGGGTGGTCCTGGCCCAAGGCGGCGACCTTCTTCACCTGGTCGGAGTCGTAGACGATGGCGCCGTACCCCTGGGTGTACAGCCAGCGGATGGCGTTGGCGATGAGGTCGATGACGAAGGGAGAGTGGTCGGCGGCGATCTCCCGGAGATACCGCTCGGCGCGGCGGCGGGCGGTCTCCGGCGACAGCGAGCCGGCTGCGGCCAGGACGCCTCGGGAGAACTCGGGGCGGGAGAGGATCTCCTCGCGGGCGAACCGGGGGATCTTGTACCGGTTCCCCCTGACCTTGCGCTCCTCCCGGTCGAGGGCGCGCCATGCCCGCCGGATCACATACTCGGCAAGGGTGGGACCACCCTCGTCCCCGGCGTGGTCGGCGGCCATGTCGGCGCTGTGGGCGCCAGCACCGCCGATGATCACCCACCTGTCCCTGAAGAGCCTCTTGATGATCCAGGCGCGGGCGAGGCGGGGGTCGCGGGGGGTGGCCTTTGCACGCCGCGGGGGGGGCGGCCTGGGCAAGCAAGACTCCCAACCACACACAAGCAGAGGAGGTTCTGCAAACGGTGAAGGCGCGCTACGAACTCGCCGGCTGGCTCGAAGTCGCCCCCAGCCTCAACGATCCCCTGCGCGAGAAGCAGCGGGACGCCCTGGTCGCCTTTCTGTTGCCGCGGCTTCAGGGAACCTCGTTCCCAATAACGGAAGAGCGTCGTGTAGGGAAAGAGTGTA
>CAZKFU010000123.1:0-4643 GCA_964552165.1 uncultured Acidimicrobiaceae bacterium | reverse complement strand
GAAGAGCACACGTCTGAACGGCAGTCAGCGACGCAGGCGCTGCCGCCCGCGTGGCACCGCCGGCGAGCGGGAAGTACACCTTGACGGTCGTGCCCCGACCAGGCTCGCTGTAGACCCAGATGAAGCCCTCCATCTGCTGGACGATCCCGTAGACGACCGCGAGCCCCAGGCCCGATCCCTTGCCGGGGGGTTTCGTCGTGAAGAACGGTTCGAACAGCCGGCGCCGCACCTCCTCGTCCATGCCGCAGCCGGTATCCTCGATGATCAGCTGCACGTAGTCGCCATCGGCGACGTCCGGAGGATCGGGGGCGTCTTTGTGCCGCAGCGAGACCACCGCCGTCCGGATGAGGATCGTGCCGCCGTGCGGCATGGCGTCCCGCGCGTTGACGATCAGGTTGAGCGCCACCTGTTCGAGCTGCGTCGCGTCGGCGCGCACTGGGACGGGGGCGGGGGACAGCTGCAGCCGGAGGTCGATGTCCTCGCCGATGAGCGGCTGTACGAGCCCCTGAAGCCGTTCGATCGCGTGGTTCACGTCCACGACCTCGAGTTGGAGCACCTGCTTGCGGCTGAACGCCAGGAGCTGCCGGGTGAGGCTCGCGGCGCGCTGGCCGGCCTCCTCGATCTGGCGGAGGTCGGCGGCGATCTCCGCGTTGTCCCCGGCGCCCGCCAGCGCCAGCTCGGCGTAGCCGAGGATGGCCGTGAGCAGGTTGTTGAAATCGTGCGCCACGCCGCCGGCGAGCTGTCCGACGGCTTCCATCTTCTGCGACTGCCGGTGCTTCTGTTCGAGCTTCCGCCGGGCGGTCACGTCCACTACGACCGGCGATTGGACGGTCTCTTGGCGCAGGCGCTCCTCTCCATCCAGGCGATCAAGGCGGTGGCGGTCGGCGATGGGTTCGACACCGCCCGTCGTCACGGGTCCGAGGCACACGACGAGATCATCGCCGGCGAAGGAGCCTGGACGCGGGCAAGCAACAGGGCCGGCGGGATCGAGGGCGGGATGAGCAACGGTGAGCCGGTGGTGACTCGGGCGGCGATGAAGCCGTTGTCGAACCTGATGCGCCCCCTCGCCACCTTTGATGCTGCCACCGGCGAGGCGGCTGAGGCAGTGAGAGAGCGATCAGATGTGTGCGCGGTGCCTGCAGCTTCGATCGTCGGAGAGACGATGGTGGCACTTACCCTGGCCGCCGAGGCCCAGCGAGTCTTTGGCGGCGACACGATCGAGGAGTTTCGAGCTGCCCACAGAGTTCGTCGCGACAGGGCGGCGCGACGCCTCGAGCAGTGACCCTTTGGCTTGTGGGGATGATGGGGAGCGGCAAGTCCACCGTCGGCCGGCTGGTGGCCGCAGCCGGCGCCACCTCCTTCGTCGATACCGATGCTCGCGTTGAGCAGCGCCTCCGACGGTCGGTGGCGGAGCTCATGGCCGGGGGAGACGAGCTCACGTTCCGCGCCGCAGAGGCTGCTGTCGTCTGGGAGCTAGAAGGCTTCGGTGGGGTCGTGGCCACGGGCGGCGGCGCTGTGCTCGATCGTCGAAGCCGGCTCGTAATGTCCTCTGGCATGGGGGTTTGGCTCACCGCAAGTGTCGAGGAGCTGAACCGGCGGCTGGGGGATGGCCAGGCGCGGCCCCTGCTGGCAACGGTTGGCGGGAGGGCCGGTGTTGGCCCGCTCCTGGAACAGCGGCGCCCTTTCTATGAGGAGGTGGCGGTGGCCACCGTCGACACCGAGGGCAGGCCTCCGCAGGACATCGCCAAGGAGGTCTTGACGCTGTGGAGACGATGAGATTCGCGGCGAGGACCGACGTGGTTCTCACCAGGGGGTTGCCCGCGCAGATATTGACACCGCGATCTCAGCGGGCGCGGGCGATGGTCGTCACCCACGCCGGGGCAGTCGGTTACGCGGGGAGGGTTGGAGAGAGCCTCGCCGCCGGCGGGCTCATGGTCGAGCAGATCGAGGTGCCAGACGGCGACGCGGCAAAGACCCTGGAGGTTGCCATGACCGTCTACGAGGAATTGGGGAGAATGCGCTTCAACCGGCATGACACCATCGTTGGAGTTGGCGGGGGCGCCGTCACCGACTTGGCTGGCTTTGTTGCTGGGACCTGGATGCGTGGGGTTGAGGCAGTCCACGTTCCCACCACACTCTTGGCCGCCGTCGACGCCGCAGTAGGGGGAAAGACCGCCATAAACCAGGGAGGCAAGAACACGGTTGGTGTCTTTTGGCACCCCAGCCGGGTTGTCATCGATTATCAGGTCCTCGACGCCCTTCCCGGCTACATCAAGCGTGACGGGCTCGTCGAGATCCTCAAGGCGGGGCTGATCGGCGACCCTGGGCTTCTGGCCACTCTCGAGGCGGACGGAGTGGGGACTGCGGCCGAGGACGTGGTCCCGCGGGCGTTGGCAGTCAAGGCGTCGGTGGTTGCCGAGGACGAGAGGGAGAAGGGGAGGAGGGCCGTTCTCAACCTGGGCCACACCATTGGGCACGCCATCGAGTTCGCTTCGCCACTAACCCACGGAGAGGCGGTTGGCGTTGGTCTGGTGGCGGCGGCGGCGATCTCTGAAAAGATGTATGGATTCCCCGGAGCGGGGTCCGTGGTGAGGCTGGTGGAGCTGGTGGGAGCGCCGACGTCGGTCGCGGGCCTAGATCCTCACCGTGTTCGCGAGCTTCTCGAGCTTGACAAGAAGCGGGACGGCGGGGGCCATCGAATGGCCCTGCTGCGTGAGGTGGGCGACGTGGTCCTCGACAGTGTCGAAGCCGAGATGATGGAGTCGGGGCTCGCCGCGATCGGCCTGTGACACGGTTACCGTCCGTGCCTCTCCTGTGAACGGAACTCGAGAATGATCAGCACCAACGACGTCAAACCGGGCATGGCGCTCCAGCTCAGCGACGGCCTCTTCACGATTGTCGAGTATCAACACGTCAAGCCCGGCAAGGGAAAGGCGTTTGTCCGCATGCGGCTCAAGAACATTGAGACCGGACAGGTTCTCGACAGAACGTTCCGCGCCGACGAGGACGTGGACCAGGCCATCATCGAGCGTCGCGACCATCAATACCTCTATCGAGACGACCTCGGCTTTCATTTCATGAGCCTCGAGGATTTCGGCCAGGTGGCGTTGTCGGCCGAGGACATCGAAGCTGCTACTCCGTTTCTGGTTGAAGGAATGAAGGTGTCGCTGGCGACGCATCGTGGAACACCCATTGCCGTGGACCTTCCGCCGTCGGTCGAGCTCGAGGTCGCGTATGCCGAGCCCGGGGTGAAAGGTGACACGAGGACCGGAGCCACCAAGTCGGTGCGGTTGGAGACCGGGCTCGAGATCCAGGTTCCGCTCTTCGTCGAGCAGGGGGACCGTGTCAGGGTGGACACCCGCTCCACGACCTATCTGACCCGAGTGTGACCGATTCCGGGGCCGGCCCCGTGCGCGTCCCGGCACGGATGAGCGTCAGTGGCCTCGCCGAGGCGTTGCATCGTCCCTCCGAGGACGTGATCGATGCTCTGGCCGAGCGCTTCGGTGACCTCTCACCAACGGACCTCGTGGGGCCCGACCAGATGGCCGAGGTAGGACGAGCCCTGGGATACGAGATCGTCGTCGAGATGCGTGACCTGGTGCTGGAAGCGCTGTATCAGGCCGAGGTTGGAGAGGCGGCCCCCGATGTATCGGGACTGCCTTCGCGAGCGGCACGGCTCATCTCGGGGGTGATGGACCATCGGGAGGAGCTCGACGGCGCCATCGAGCAAGCAAGCGAGCACTGGTCGGTGGCACGGATGCCGGTGATCGATCGCACCATCCTTCGACTTGGTCTCTATGAGCTCCGATTCCAACCGGACACTCCAACCGGTGTGATCGTCAGCGAGGCCCTGCGGCTCGCTCAGACATACTCCACGGAGCGGTCAGGCTCTTTTGTGAACGGGGTGCTGGCGTCGCTGGCCCGTCAGGTGCGAGCTTGAGCCGACTCGAGATGGTGTAAGATCGCCGCACCTTTAAGGACGGTCCAGAGAGGCCGGGAAGGAGACGAGGTGGAACCACCTCATTCATCGGGCGCGGTGACCGCGTGCCCCAGGTGATGTCCGCCGCCGACATGACTCGGGCCATTCGTCGCATCGGGCACGAGGTGGTGGAGCGCCACCGCGGGGTCGCCGGGCTACTGGTCATGGGGATCCACACTCGAGGCGTGTACCTGGCCGACCAACTCGCCAGCACCATCTCCGAGCTCGAGAGCACCGATGTCCCCGTCGGAGAGCTCGATGTCGGCCCTTTTCGCGACGATCTCCACCGCAGGCCGCCTCCACCTCCGGCGCGTACCCACTCGCCGGTGCCGGTCGATGACGCCGAGGTGGTCATGGTGGATGACGTCCTCTACACCGGGCGGACCGCTCGCGCCGCGATGGACGCCCTCAACGAGTTGGGGAGGCCGGCCCGCATCGAGCTGGCAGTGATGATCGACCGCGGTCATCGCCAACTGCCGATCCGCCCCGACTATGTGGGCAAGAACATCCCCACCAGCGTCGCCGAGCGGGTCACCGTCAAGGTGGCCCCGATCGACGTTTCACCCGGGGTGTGGGTGGAGCGATGAGAAGCCTGCTCACCATTGAGGGCATGACATCTGCCGAGTTGACCTCCCTCGTCTCTTCGGGGCTGGCCCACAAGCAG
>CAZKFU010000122.1:3717-4668 GCA_964552165.1 uncultured Acidimicrobiaceae bacterium | reverse complement strand
TGGCCCCGCGACGAGAACCCGCTGAAGAAGGCACCGCACACCGCCGAGGACATCGCCGCCGACGTCTGGGAACGCCCCTATTCCCGTGAGGTGGCCGCCTATCCGGTGGCTAGTCTTCGTCGAGACAAGTACTGGCCTCCCGTGGGTCGGATCGATAACGCTGCCGGTGACCGCAACCTGATGTGTTCTTGCCCGCCGCTCGACTCCTACACCTGAGGGTTGACGTATCGACTAGTCGGTGGGATCGTATACGGACCCGGGCGGTGAGGCAGACAGGCGTGTGAGTACAGGGAGCCTATGAAGTTCAGCGGTCGCGTTCGCATTCCCGATGTGGATCACCCCGGCGTCCCCGCCGAGGTCACCATCGAGGGACGGTATATGGGCCTCGCCGTGGGAGATGACCTCGTTGGTGAGTGGAGTCTCGCCGATGTCCGCGGGGAGCGCTTGGTGGCCAATGCCTTCGCTCTCGACCTCAACGGCGAAGAGGTCACCTTCCTCGCCGATGAGCAGATCGATTTCGCCTACCAGGGCGTCGAGCACATGGCCCGCGAGTGGGCTCGTGTCCAATCTCTGGGGCTGATCAGAAGGCTGATCTCCAGGAACCTGGCCCGGCGCGGCCTCCCCGCATCGAGGGTGGAAGAGCTGAAGACACTCATGCTGGCGGCAATCGCCGAGAGCGAGCCGGTTCGGGCGCCGGGTGACACCACCGTCTCCATGTTGGCGCCCTTGCGTGACAAGCTGGAGGCGGCGCGCCGCCAGGCCGACGCCACGCCCCCGGCGGGGCGGGTTTCACCACCCGTGTTACCCACCGAGCGCCCGACTGCCCCTCCCGAGCCTGCCCCGGAGCCGATGTCCGAGCCGGTGATGCTCGATCCTGAGCCTGAGCCTGAGCCCGTGCCTGAGCCTGAGCCCGTGCCTGAGCCTGAGCCCGTGCCTGAGCCTGAGCCCGTG
>CAZKFU010000122.1:0-3617 GCA_964552165.1 uncultured Acidimicrobiaceae bacterium | reverse complement strand
CCTGAGCCGGTGATGGTCGAGCCGGATCCGGAGCCGGAGCCCGTGCCTGAGCCGGTGATGCTCGATCCTGAGCCTGAGCCTGAGCCTGAGCCCGAGCCGGTGATGCGCCAACCAGAGCCCGCACCCCAGCCGGTGGGGAATGGATCGAGGGTGGTGGATCTCACCGAGATCGAGTCGGAATCGCCACCGACCCCGCTTCCCGAGCCGGCCATGGCGGCGGCCAAGGCCAACAGCGGACTCTTTGCCACGGTGCGCTCTGCATTTGTCAGGAATCGTGCCCCCCACACGCACTTGTTCGTCGAGGCCCCGGGGGGTCTGGGAATCGTGAGGCGGATCTGCCAGGAGTGCGGGTACGTCTCGATCGGGATCGAGGACTAAACAGCTCAGCGGGGCGAGCACGGCAGCCCGCTCGACGCGGGGGGGCAATGGCCGACCGCCAATGCGTCCATTGTCAGCGCAACCGCGATGTGAAGCAGAGCCCCTCCCCATATCGACTTGGTGCGCAGCGCCAGAGTCCCCAGGATCACACCGGCGACGATGGCGGCGAGTGTCTCGGGGAGCGGCTTCCCGAAATGGATCATGCAATAGGGCACCACCATCACAAAGATCGCAGCCGACCCGAATCGGGGCGCCAACGATCTGAGCATGTAGCCGCGGAAGAAGAACTCGAGGGCGACGAACTGCGCCCAATACATGAGCTGCCACGCCCAGAAGTCGAGCGATGACCGGTTGGCCAGCGAATAGAAGGGGTACGTGTTCTGGAAAGCGGTGGTCGTCGAGGCGAGGAACACCGCGGGGAGGATGAGCAGGTAGAGCGAGAGATAGATCCACGACTTGGAGACGAGCCCCCGTGCCCGCAGGAAGTAGTCGCGTGGCCTTTCCCCTCGTAGTGAGGCGATCACCACCAGGGGGATCACGACGTAGGTCACTATCCGCCACCCTGTCCACCAAGCGAATGATCCCAGCTCCCAGTACTCGCCTCCGTGGTCGGGCACCAGCATGGCGTAGGTCGACCTGCTCCCGAGATACCGCTGAATGGTGAGGGCCACGGCCACCGAGACAAGGACCAAAGGCGTTCGGTTGTCGTTGAGCCTCGTCGGCTGGGTCCACTCGGCGTCGATGTCACGCCACAGGTCGACTGTGAAACGTGCCCACGGCGGACGAGTGCTTCGGGGCGGGGTCTTCATCGGGAGGAGGCGAACGTACCATCAGTGTCCCCTCCGCCGCAGTTACCCTCGCCTCCTGTGAACACGATCGTGCCGGTCGTTCTCTCCGGGGGCGCCGGAACTCGTCTCTGGCCGCTCTCGCGGCGCCGCATTCCCAAACAGCTTCACAGACTCCTTGGTGAAGGCACCATGATCCAGGACACCGTGCGGCGTCTGGACGGTCTCGCCGGCTTGGCCAGGCCCATCATCGTCTGCTCGGCTCCCCACTATGAGACGATCAGGAGCCAGCTCAGAGCGATCGATGTCGACCCTGAGTTGATGATCGTCGAGCCCGAGGGCCGGAACACGGCGCCGGCGGTTGCCGCTGCCGCACTCGCGGTTGATGGCGACCCCACGCTCCTGGTTCTGCCTTCCGACCACCTCATCTCCGACGTCGAGGCGTTCCACGCCGCCGTCGATGCCGCCGCCGGCCAAGCCGTGCAAGGCTCGCTGGTGACCTTCGGCGTCAGCCCGGCTCGTCCCGAGGCCGGGTTCGGCTATATCGAGTTGGGGCCGGCCCATGGACCGGGATACGAGGTGGCCCGATTCGTGGAGAAGCCCGATGTCGAGGCGGCAAGATCGATGATTGAGACGGGAGGGCATCTGTGGAACTCGGGGATGTTCGTCTTTGGCGCCTCGAGCATTCTCTCCGAGCTCGGGGCCCACGCTCCTGGTCTCGTCGAAGCGGTGACGGAGGCGATGGTCGATCAGGTCGACGGGGTGGTTCGACTTGGCGCCCGGTTTGTGGATGCCCCCTCGGTCTCGCTGGATGTCGCCGTCATGGAAAAGACCACCAAGGCGGTGGTCGTCGAGTTGGAGGCGGGGTGGAGCGACCTCGGCTCCTGGGCGGCCTTATGGGAGGTCTCCGAGAAGAACGCCGCCGGCAACGTCCTCCGTGGCGATGCGGTGGTTCTCGAGGTCGCCGACTCGTTCATAGCCGCCACCTCGAGGACGGTGGCTGTGGCCGGTGTCGATCGAATCGTCGTCGTCGAGACACCCGATGCCGTCTTGGTGGTGCCGCTCGACCGTTCCGAGCTGGTGAAGGAGATCATCTCCTCGCTCGACCCCGAGATGACATGAGGAGCCGCCTGCTGGTGGCGGCACTCTTGATAGCGACGTCATGTGTGGGTCGTCCGGCCGAGGACGCCTCTGGTGCCGACATCTACCAGCAGCTCTGCGCCCGCTGCCACGGTGAGGGGTTGGAGGGGGGAACCGGCCCCCCGCTTGGCCAAGGGTCGAACTCGGCGGAGCAGCCGGATACCTTTCTCGTGAGCGCAATCACCCGGGGAAGGGGCCGGATGCCCTCGTTCGGCACAGTCCTGAGCGATCCTCAGTTGGAGCGCCTAATCGCCTTTCTGCGCGACTCCCAGCTGCCATGAGCGGTCTTCTCGAGTCGCTGGAGATGCACCCGATTCGGATCCCGATGCGTCATCGTTTTCGAAGAGTCGATCATCGAGACGCCGTCTTGATCCGCGGGCCCGAGGGCTGGGGCGAGTTCTCCCCATTCCCCGGCTATCCACCCGAGGTGACTAACAGGTGGCTGGCTTCGGCATTGGAGTCGGCCTGCACACCGCTTCCCGAGCCGGGAAGGTCGCCGATCACGGTCAATGTCACCATCCCTGCCGTCGACGCGCCGACTGCCGCCGGCCTCGTTGCCGAGTCGGGGGCGAGCACCGCCAAGGTGAAGGTGGGCGAGCCCGGCGAGTCGCTGGCCGACGAGGTCGATCGGATCGCCTCCGTCCGTGGCGCCCTGGGACCGGACGGGATGATTCGCATAGATGCCAATGGCGCCTGGTCGGTCGACGAGGCCGAGAAGCACCTGGAGGCTCTCTCCCAGTTCGGTCTCGAGTACGTGGAGCAGCCGGTGTCGACAATCGAAGAGATGATCGAGCTCAGGGGCCGGACCGACGTGCCATTGGCAGCCGACGAGCTGGTCAGGTCGGCGCGTGACCCCCTGGAGGTGGCTGCCTCGGGGGCTCTCGACGTCCTGGTGGTCAAGGTCCAGCCTATGGGCGGTGTCGGGCGGACGCTCGACCTGGCTCGACGCTCCGGTATGGCGGTCGTGGTGTCTTCGGCACTGGAGACCTCTGTGGGGATCTACCCCGGTTTGCTGGCCGCATCGCTGCTCGAGGACACCGGTCTGGCGTCGGGGCTGGGGACGGTGAGCCTCCTTGACGGGGACGTCACCTCCCATCCCCTTATCCCCACCCGGGGCGAGCTCGAGGTTCGACGGCCCGAGCCCAGCCGCGACCTCCTGGAGCGATGGCACCCCGATCCCGACGAGTCGGCGGCGATGCTGAGGAGGGTGCGCGCCGCCGCCGAGGTCCTGACATGAGCGCTCCCAACCCTTCAACAGCCCAGGCCGCAGCTCTGATCGACGAGCTGGCCCGAGGGGGCGTTCGCCGGGCGGTG
>CAZKFU010000121.1:0-4671 GCA_964552165.1 uncultured Acidimicrobiaceae bacterium | reverse complement strand
CCTCGGCCACGGCCTTGGCATCGGCGGTCACCACCGGCACCCGGTCAGGTACTCCGCGATCCGGCTCTCGTATTCGGGGAAGAAGCGCGAGATCACGCTGAGATCGAATCGCCGCATGATCGACTCTTTGGGCTCGCGGGCGAGAAGAAACCGGAATGACGCCGCGACCAGCTCCGCCTCGTCGACGCCACCGCCCAATCGGTCCGCGGCGGCGGGGTCGACGGTGACCTGGTGGGTGGTCGTCGACTGGTCATCGGTCACCGTCACCAAAAAGCCGTGGTCCCCAGACGATTCCACCGCGATCTCGCTCATGGCGACAAATCGTATCGTCGCCGGCGGTCGGCCTCAGCCCGCCAGGGTGGCTTCCGCCAGCTCCTTGCGATAGCTGGCGAGCTGCTCGGACAGCCTGGGGTCGTTGACGGCGAGTATCGCCGCCGCCAGCAATGCGGCGTTGGCGGCACCGTCGATGGCGACGGTTGCCACGGGTATTCCGGTGGGCATCTGCACCGTCGCCAACAGTGCATCCATACCGTCGAGGCTGGCGGCGATGGGGACCCCTATGACCGGGAGGAGTGACTTCGCCGCCATCACCCCGGCGAGATGGGCTGCCTTTCCGGCGCCGGCGATGATCACCGAGTACCCCTGTTCGGCGGCGATCTCGGCAAAGGCTATGGCCTGGTCGGGCGTCTTGTGAGCCGAGAGGACTCTCGAATCGTGCTCGATGTCGAACCGATCGAGCATCGCCGCGGCCTTCTCCATGATCGCCCGGTCGGAGCCCGAACCCATGACGATGGCGACTCGGTGACTCATAGCGGGAACGGTAACCCGATATCGGTGCGCATCTGCATCCCCGGCCAGGAGATCGATCGGGAGAGCCCATAGGCGGTCTCTCGGGCCTCGGCCAGGGTCTCACCGGTCCCCACGACGTTGAGCACCCGCCCCCCGGCGACCACGAGACCTTTCTCGTCACGCCGCGTTCCGGCATGGAACACCATATTGTTGGCGCCGGGGTCGGGAAGCCTGCCGATGACGCCACCGGTAACCGGCGACCCGGGATATCCCTCGGCGGCGAGCACCACATTGACGGCGGCTCGAGTGGACCATCTTGGCTTGGCGCCGTCGAGCACGTCCATGAGATCAGATTCCAACCGGGGGAGGACCACCTGGGCCTCGGGATCGCCCAGTCGCACGTTGAACTCGATGACTTTGGGACCATCTGCGGTCAGGGCGAGACCGGCGTAGAGGAAACCGTGGAAGGGCGTGCCTCGTGCCGCCATCTCCGCCAGTGTCGGCTCGATGATCCTGCTCATGACCTCGTCGACCAGCCCGTCGCCGATCTCGACTGGGGAGTACGAGCCCATCCCTCCGGTGTTGGGGCCGACGTCGCCGTCCCCCAGCCGTTTGTAGTCGCGGGCCGGCGCCATGGGGACCGATCCATTGGCGGTGCAGACCGCAAACACGCTCAGCTCGAGACCCGGGAGGTACTCCTCGACCACCACCACCTCCCCGGCCGCTCCGAAGTCGCGCTCGAAGCAACGGTCTACCCAGGCTCTCGCCTCGTGCCGGGAGTCCGTGACCAAGACTCCCTTGCCGGCGGCGAGCCCGTCCGCCTTGACCACGTATGGTCCTGGCGAGGTCTCGAGGTGAGCCTTGGCGGAGGCGGGGTCGGTGAAAGTCTCGGCGGCGGCGGTGGGCACGCCGGCGGCTGCCATCACCTTCTTGGCGAAGCTCTTGGACGACTCGAGGCGTGAGGCGCTTCGGGTGGGGCCAAACACCGGTACCCCGACGCCTCGGAGCGCGTCGACGATTCCTGCGGCCAGCGGGGCTTCGGGCCCGACGACGACCAGGTCGACGCGTTGGAGGCGGGCCATGGCGGCGATGGCACCGATGTCGGTCAGCGCTATCCCCTCGACGACAGGGCCGAGCTCCGCCAGACCGGGATTCCCGGGAATCGAGGTCAGCTCGTCGACACGCCGAGACCTGGCGAGCGACCATCCCAGGGCGTGCTCGCGCCCGCCACCGCCGACCACCAACACTTTCATGAGATCTCTATGAGCTGGCTGCGCTCGGGGCCTACTGACACCCACCCCACAGGGACCCCGGCGGCGGTCTCGATGTACTCGATGTAGGACCGGGCGGCCGCGGGGAGATCGGCCATGGTGCGGGCGTCACTGATCTCGGTCTTCCATCCGGGTGTCTCGGTGTAGACCGGCTCGCAGTTGTAGAGGACCCCATGCTGGCGGGGGAAGTCGTCGAATTGCTCGCCTTCGGCGCGGTAGGCGGTGGCCACCTTGATGGTGTCGAAGGCGGAGAGGATGTCGAGTTTGGTGATGAATAGCTTGCTCAGCGAGTTGATCCGGCAGGCGTATCGCAGCGCCACCATGTCCAACCACCCACAGCGCCGTCGACGCCCGGTGACGGTTCCGTACTCACCGCCGAGCTCGATCATGCGGTCTCCGATCTCGTCGTTGAGCTCGGTGGGGAAAGGGCCGGTGCCCACCCGGGAGATGTAGGCCTTGGCGACACCGATCACCTCCTCGATTTCCTTGGGGCCGACGCCGGAGCCAACGATGGCTCCTCCGGCGGTGGGGTTGGAGGAGGTGACGAAGGGGTAGGTCCCGTGGTCGATATCGAGCAGCGTTGCCTGGGCGCCCTCGAACAGGACCGTCTTGCCGGCTCGGAGACCCTCCCACAACAGAAGCGAGGTGTCGGCGACGTGAGGCTCGAGGGCGGCGGCGTATCCCAGATACTCCTCCACGATCTCGGTCGGATCGACAGGGAGGGTGTTGTAGACGCGGGGGAGTATGCGGTTCTTCTCCTCTAGGGCGGCCTCAACCTTGTTGGCAAAGATCTTGGGGTCGAACAGGTCCTGGACCCGGATGCCCACCCGGGCGTACTTGTCGGTGTACGCCGGACCGATCCCCTTCTTGGTGGTCCCGATCTGGTGGGAGCCGAGGTACCGCTCGATGACGGCGTCGAGCTTGCGGTGGTAGGGCATGATGAGATGGGCGTTGGCCGAGATCCGGAGCGGCGATGGGTCTAGTCCCTTCTCGGCCACCATCGTCATCTCGGCGAGGAGAACCTTGGGATCGATGACGCATCCCGAGGCGATCACCGGGGTGCAGCCCGGGTAGAGGATTCCCGCTGGTATCAGCGAGAGGGCAAGCTTCTGCTCACCGACGATGATGGTGTGCCCGGCGTTGTTCCCACCCTGGTAGCGGACGACGAAGTCGGCGGACTCCGCGAAGTAGTCGACGACCCTCCCCTTGCCTTCATCGCCCCATTGGGCGCCGAGAACGATCGTGGCCGGCATTACATGCCGGGACGGTAGCTGCCCTGTCGTGTGCGCTCGGGTGCGGTGGGTGCGGTTCCCCGCACACGCCTCCTCCCGAAACACAGCGTTCACAATCCGGCAACGGAGAGGAAACCGCTCCCGGTTACAACGACACCGTCATCTATCAGGAGCGACCGTGACCAAGACGCCCGCCGATGTGTTGAGCCTCGTATCCGATGGAGGATACGAATTCGTCGACCTTCGATTCTGCGACCTCCCCGGCCAGGTTCAGCATTTCACCGTACCCGTCCGGGAGCTGACCGAGGAAAGCTTCGAGGCCGGATTCGGGTTCGACGGCTCCTCCATTCGCGGGTTCCAGCAGATCCAGGAATCCGACATGATCCTCAAGCCTGATTCCTCCACGGCCATCGACGACGTCTTCCGCCAGAGGAAGACACTCGCCATCTACTGCTTCGTCCACGATCCGGTGACGGGCTCCCCCTATGACAAGGATCCTCGTTACGTGGCCAAGAAAGCCGAGGACTACCTTCTCTCGACCGGTGTCGCCGACACGTCCTACTGGGGCCCCGAGGCCGAGTTCTACATCTTCGACGACGTCCGCTTCGGCCAGAACCAACACTCCGGGTTCTACTACGTCGACTCGGAGGAGGGTGCATGGAACACCGGTCGGGTGGAGGACGGCGGCAACCTGGGATACAAGCCCCGCTACAAGGAGGGATACTTCCCGGTCCCTCCCACCGACCACTTCCAGGACCTCCGCTCGGAGATGACGGCCAACCTGGAGGCGGCGGGGATCGAGATCGAGGTGCAGCACCATGAGGTGGGGACCGCCGGTCAGGCCGAGATCGACATGCGGTTTGACACCTTGTTGCGCACCGCCGACAACGTCACCCTCTACAAGTACATCGTCAAGAGCACGGCGTGGGCGGCCGGCAAGACCGTTACCTTCATGCCCAAGCCGATCTTCGAGGACAACGGCTCCGGGATGCACACCCACCAGTCGCTGTGGAAGGGGGGCGAGCCGCTCTTCTTCGACGAGACCGGTTATGCGGGTCTCTCCGAAATGGCGCGCTGGTACATCGGAGGGCTTCTCCAGCACGCTCCGGCGATCCTCGCCTTTGCCGCCCCCACCACCAACTCCTATCACCGACTTGTTCCCGGATACGAGGCCCCGGTCAACCTCGTCTACTCCAGCCGTAACCGCTCGGCAGCGGTGCGGATCCCCCAGTACTCGCAGTCCCCGTCTGCGAAGCGGCTCGAGTTTCGCTGCCCCGACCCCTCCGCCAACCCCTACCTGGCGTTTGCGGCGATGCTGATGGCGGGTCTCGACGGCGTCCAGAACCAGATCGAGCCCCGCGACCCGGTCGACAAGGACA
>CAZKFU010000120.1:0-4677 GCA_964552165.1 uncultured Acidimicrobiaceae bacterium | reverse complement strand
TTCCTCGCTCCACCGCCTCGGGGTCGATGATGGGGCCCGCCACCAGGAACTGGGCACCTCCCTCGGCTCGCGTCTCGAGGTGCCGCCGCGAGAACCGAACCGGCGCCCCCACCTCGAAGTGGGGGAGCGTCTGCTGCAGATCCCGAAGATGGGAGAGGATGACCCCGTGACTGGCCATGTGAACGACACGGTCGTGGGTGTCACCAACCACCACGAGGAACGATTGCACCCCGTTTCCCAGCGCACCCCTCACCTCGGATTCGATGGCGAGGATGTTGCGGTCGCGAGTCGACACCACCACCGTCGGCGTCACCTTGGGCACGTCGTGGGTGATCCTGGCGGCAAAGGCGTAGGGGGACACCCGTATCTTGCCGAAGACGTTGTCGGTGCTCAGGACGTGAGCCCAAGCCCCCTCCAGGTTGCGGTGGCTCAGGTCTGGCAGCTCTGGGGGGTTGACCTCGGCTATCCGCAGCCAACCATTGCTAGCGGTCAGCATCGACCTTCCTTCTCCTTCCGGCCACGAAGTACTTGGCTTGGGGGTGGTGGCAGATCAGCGCCGAGGTCGTCTGCTCCGGATGGTATTGGTATCCGGTGTCCTCCCCAACCACGACGCCAAGCATGTCGGCGCCGAGGAGATCGGCCACGGTGGCGTTGTCGGCCAGGTCGGGACACGCCGGGTAACCCCATGAGTAGCGCCCTCCCCGGTACTGCTGTCGGAACAGCCCCGTCAGCGTGGGCCCATCCTCATGGGCGAAGCCCCATTCCTGGCGTATCCGAAGGTGCCAGTACTCGGCTAGCGCCTCGGCCATCTCCACGCCGAGCCCGTGGAGGTACAGGTAGTCGGTGTAGGCGTCCGAGGCGAAAAGCTCGGCGGTCCTCTCCGACACCCGAGACCCCATCGTCACCAGGTGGAAGGCGGCAAAATCGATCTCGGGACCGTCGATCGGCCTGAAGAAGTCGGCGATGCACAGCCAGGGCTCGCGGTCCTGGCGGGGAAACCGAAATCTGTGGGTCTCCGCGGTGCGGTCCTCGTCCTCCCAGATGACCAGGTCGTCTCCGTGGGCGTTGGCCGGGAAGTAGCCATAGGCCACCTGTGGGACCAATAGGTCGTGGGCCCGGGCCTTGGACAGCTGCTCGCGGAGCAACGGGCGCATCCTCTCCACGAAATCGAGATGGGTCTCCCCTTTCTCGGGTCGGAACTGCCATTGGTTGCGGAAGAGCGCAGTCAGGTTGAGGAACTCGGCCACATCGTCGAGTGGCACCCCTTTGACGATCCGTGCGCCCAGGAATGGAGGCGTCGGGATCGGGTTGTCTTCGGCAACGTCCGGGGACCGGGAGGGGACCTCCGACTCGATCACCGCCGCCGCGGCCTGACGCGGTGCGCCCCGCCTGGGACCGCTCGCCGTCATCTCCCCTGCCGCTATCCGCCTCATGGCATCCAGACCGGCAAAGGCATCCTTGCCGTAGAAGACCGGGCCCGGGTAGCGGCTCGCCAGATCCTCCTCCACGTAGCGTCGGGTGAGCGCCGCACCGCCTAGCAAGACCGGCACCTCCCCGAGGCCACGCCTCGCCAGCTCATCGAGGTTGTCGCGCATTATCAAGGTGCTCTTGACCAAGAGCCCGCTCATCCCGATCGCATCGGCCTTCTCCCGTTGGAACACATCGATCATCTCCCCGATCCCCACCTTGGTCCCCAGGTTGTGAACCTCGTAACCGTTGTTGGACAGGATGATGTCGACCAGGTTCTTGCCGATGTCGTGGACATCGCCGCTGACCGTCGCGATCACCAGCTTGCCCCGCGCCGAGTCCTCGGTCCGGGTCATGTGGGGCTCGAGGTGAGCGACGGCCGCTTTCATGGTCTCGGCGGATTTCAGGACGAACGGGAGCTGCATCTCCCCGCTGGCGAAGCGATCCCCCACGATCTTCATCCCCGCCAGCAACGTGTCGTTGATGATGTCGAGAGGGTCGGATCCGCCGCTCAACGCCTCGTCGAGATCATCGGACAACCCTGTTCTATCGCCATCGATGATCCGGTGCTCCAGTCTCTTCTCGACCGGCCAATCCGAGCGGTCCACCTTGAGCTCGGAGGAGACCTCGACGCCGGCGAAAGCCTCGAGCAGCTCCTCGAGTGGGTCATAGCCCTCACGGCGGCGGTCGTAGATGAGATCGAGACAGAGACGGCGATGCTCGTCCTCGATCGACGTGAGGGGCAGGATCTTGCCGGCGTCGACGATGGCGGCGTCCAGCCCGGCCTCGACACACTCATGGAGGAACACCGAGTTGAGGATTCTCCGCGTCCCCGGCCTGAGGCCGAAGGAGACATTGGACACCCCCAGGACGGTGTGGCTCTCGGGGAACTCCGCTTTGATGCGACGAATCGCCTCGATCGTCTCCATGGCGTCTCCACGCAGGCCCTCCTCACCGGTGGTCAGAGGAAAGGTGAGGGCGTCGAACAACAGGTCCGAGGAGCGAAGCGCGTACCGAGTCGTCGCCATCTCGTGGAGGCGGCGAGCGATGCGGAGCTTCCAGTCGGCGTCGCGAGCCTGACCTTCCTCGTCGATGAGGAGGCATATGACTGCGGCTCCATGCTCTTTGGCCAGAGTGAAGACCCTGTCGGCCCTGGATCCGGGACCGTCACCGTCCTCGAGGTTGGCCGAGTTGAGGACGGATCGGCCACCGAGTCGTTCCAGCGCCGCCTCCATCACCTCGGGCTCGGTCGAGTCGATCACCACCGGCGCCGTCACCCCGGTGGCGAATGCGGCCGCTATCGGGGCGATATCGGAGGCTCCGTCCCGGCCCACATAGTCGACGCAGAGGTCGACCAGGTGCGCCGACTCCGCGACCTGGGAGACACCGATGGCGACGCAGCCGTCGACGTCCTCGGAGAGAAGGGCGTCGCGGAAGGCCCTCGAGCCATTGGCATTGGTCTTCTCCCCGATGATGAGGAAAGAGGTGTCCTGGCGGAAGGGGACGTGCGAGTAGAGGGACGTCGCTCCGGGTGTCGGCTCCACGGCCCGCGTCGCCGGGTCGACGCCTCGCCTGGCCTCGACGACCGCGGCGATGTGCTCAGGGGTGGTCCCGCAGCATCCGCCCACGACCGCCACGCCCAGCTCAGACACGAATGCGCCCAGGTGACGCACCAATTCGTCAGGAGTCAGGTCGTAGTGCATCCTCCCCTCGACCACCGAGGGAAGCCCGGCGTTGGGGATGACCGATATCGGCACCGGGCTGTGACGTGAGAGGTAACGCAGCGGCTCATACATCTCTACCGGACCCGTGGCGCAGTTCAGCCCGAAGACATCGGCTCCCAGGGGGACCAGCGCCGTGAGAGCAGCTCCGATCTCGGTCCCGGGAAGCATCCGCCCTGTCGTCTCGATGGTGACCTGGACTTGAAGGGGCACCTGGCGCCGGGCGGCTGCCATCGCCATTTTCGCACCGTTGATCGCCGCCTTGGCGCCGAGCAGGTCGAACTGGGTCTCGATGATCAAGAGATCGGCGCCGCCGTCGATCAGCCCCGAGGCCTCGACTTGGTAGGCGTCGCGCAGCTCGCCGTAGGACACCTGGCCCAAGGTGGCGAACTTGGTGCCGGGGCCGATCGACCCGGCCACAAACCGGTAGCGACCGTCGCCCGACTGATACTCATCGGCCACTTCGCGGGCGATCGTGGCTCCGGCGGCGGCAATCTCGTAGGCGCGCCCTTCCAGCCCATACTCGCTCAGGGGCACGGCAAAGGCCCCAAAGGTATTGGTCTCGACCACATCGGCACCGACATCGAGAAACGAGCGGTGCAGGTCGGCGACAACTTCGGGGCGGGAGAGGTTGAGGATCTCATTACAGCCTTCGAGATCGGGCCCGCCAAAGTCGTCTGCGGTCAGCCCGACACGCTGCAGGTTGGTCCCGGTGGCGCCGGCGAACACCACGGCGCCGGCGGCAACGGCGGCGAGATAGTCACTCATGGGGCACGCCGGGTGGTGGAGATAGCGGGGCGGTTGCGTGGGGCCATGAGCGTTTCCTTTCCTTCTCGAAACGCTCCGAGCGCCTCGAGCGGAAGTCCGCTCTCAGGCAACTCATCGATCAGGCATTGGCACCGTGCACATTGCGCCGGTTGCCGCGGCTTCGCAGGGCCTGTCCCTCCGCCGCTCTGGATGAGCGCTTCGTCGGGATCACACTACAGGAAAGATTGAAGTGGGGAAGCGGATACCTGGCCTATGGTCCAAATCCGCGGGCGTCCCGCCTCGATGAATACGGATAGGCTGGGCTCATGTCTCTGCGTGTCCTAGATCATCCCCTCGCCTCCGACCTCCTCACGGTTCTCCGCGACGTCACCACAGACTCACCCCGATTCCGCCAGACCGCGGAAAGGCTTGGCTATCTGTTGGTGGCCGATGCCCTCGCCGACATGAAGACGGTCGATCACGCCATCGACACACCTCTGGAGCCGGTAGCCGGGCTGAGCCTGCAGCGCCCCATCGTCGCCGTGGCGGTCCTCAGGGCCGGTCTGGGGCTGCTGGGGTCGGTGCTGGCGTTGATCCCCGACGCCGCCATCGGCTTTGCCGGGGTGCAGCGAGACGAGGAGACCGCCGAGCCGCTCGAGTACTACACCAAGTTCCCACCACTGGCCGGTGCCCGAGTCCTGATGCTCGAGCCCATGCTCGCCACCGGAGGCTCGCTGGCCTG
>CAZKFU010000119.1:0-4718 GCA_964552165.1 uncultured Acidimicrobiaceae bacterium | reverse complement strand
TGCTCGCGGTCGACGACGCCCTCCAAGTCCTGGCCGCGGTGCGCCGTGATCTCGTCAGCCGGTACGGGGGCGACTACCGCATCCTTGGTGCCGCATCCGGCTCGGAGGCGCTCGACCTGGTAGCCGAGCTCCGAAGACGTGATGACGAGATCGCAGCCTTTGTCGTCGATCAACGCATGCCTGGGATGAGCGGCACAGAGTTCCTCATCGAGGCATCGGTTCAGTTCCCTGCCGCTCGCAAGATCCTCCTCACCGCCTACGCCGACACCGAGGCGGCCATCCAGTCAATCAACGAGGTGGGGCTCGACCACTACCTGATGAAGCCGTGGGACCCACCGGAGGAGTCGCTCTACCCGGTCCTGGACGATCTGCTCGGCGATTGGGTCGCCGGATACCAGCCGTCCTTCGAGGGGGTGAGGGTAGTCGGTGCCCGATGGGCCCCCCGGAGTCATGAGATCAAGGAGTTCCTGGCCAGAAACCAAATCCCGTACCGGTTCCACGATATCGACACCGACGCCGAGGCGTCATCCCTCCTCACGGCCGCCGACTCTCCCAGCCTGCCCGCGGTGTTCCTTCCCTCCGGCGAGGTGCTTGCTGATCCCGATACTCGCATACTGGCCGCAGCGGTCGGGCTCCACATCGAAGCCAGCGGCGACTTCTATGACCTCATCGTGATCGGCGCAGGCCCCGCCGGGCTCGCCGCCTCGGTCTACGGAGCCTCTGAGGGACTCGCCGTAGCAGTTGTTGAAAAGGAGGCCACCGGGGGCCAGGCAGGGATGTCGGCGCGTATCGAGAACTACCTGGGGTTCCCATCAGGCATCAGCGGGTCCGATCTCGCCCGCCGGGCTACTGCCCAGGCTCGCCGGTTCGGTGCGGAGATTCTCAATGCGGCAGCGGAGAAGGTGGTGGTCGGAGACTGGGGCCGCGGGGTGGTACTCGGCGAGGGGACCGAGATCCGCTCCCACACCATCATCGTTGCTTCGGGGATGACGCTTCGACAACTCGATGTCCCCGGATACGGGCGGCTCACCGGCGCCGGTGTCTTCTATGGGGCCACAGTCAGCGAAGCCGCCGAGTATCGGGACGCCGACGTCTTCGTAATCGGAGGCGCCAACTCGGCGGGACAAGCGGCGATGATGTTCTCCCGGTTCGCCCGCCACGTGACATTGGTGGCGAGGGGCGACACCCTGGGAGCCAAGATGTCGAGCTATCTCGTCGACCAGGTCACCTCCACCGCAAACATCGAGGTCCTCACCGGCACCGAGGTCGTCGACGTGAGCGGCGAGACCCATCTCGAAGAGGTCACGCTGCTCCAGCGCGCCAGTGGGGAGCGCATGAAACGCGCCGCCGGGGGCCTGTTCCTGTTCGTAGGTGCCGTGCCCCACACCGATTTCCTTGCCGGCGTTGTGACCCTCAACGACCAGGGGTTCGTGTTGACGGGTCCCGACCTGGCCCCACCGGGTGAGCTGCCCGCCGGTTGGCCGCTGGAGCGAAGCCCCTATCTGATGGAGGCCAGCGTCCCCGGCATTTTCGCCGCTGGCGACGTCCGTCATGGTGCCATCCGCAGAGTTGCCTCCGCGGTGGGGCAGGGGTCGATTGCAATCTCGTTCGTGCATCGATACCTGGAGTTCGGATGAAGCCAAGCGAGCGACTACGCCGGGTGGCGTGGTTCTCCGGCCTCGACGACAAGGACATCGATCGGCTCGCTGCCTCCTCCACCGAAGTCAAACTCGGGGACGGGGAGTGGCTGTTCGCCGAGGGAGACGAGGGACGCACGGCGTATGTCATAGACGAGGGGGAGCTGGAGGTCGTCAAGCAGACCGAGTCGCGGGACATCCTGCTCGCGGTTCGGGGCGCTGACTCGGTGATCGGTGAGATGGCCCTACTCCGGGAGGAGCCGCGCATGGCGGGGGTGCGCGCCCGTGGCGACACCACCCTGCTCGCCATCGACAAAGCCGAGTTCGACCGGCTGCTGGGATCGAGTGCCGCGGCATCTCGCTCGATGTTCGAGACCTTGCTCGCCCGGCTCGAGGAGAACCAGGAGCTTCTCCGCCACTCGGAGCGGATGGCGCAGCTGGGAACCCTCGTCGCCGGAGTAGCCCATGAGCTCAATAACCCCGCCGCTGCAGTCAAACGGGCCGCGGAGAGTCTCCAATCCGAGCTCGCCGCTCATGTCGAACGGCTCGCAGACCTCGACGGCGAGGCCCTCGACATCGTTGCCAACGCAATCGCCATCGAACCAGAACCGATGGATCCTCTGCGGCGCAACGACATCGAGAGCGAGATCGAGTCGGGGCTGACGACGTTGGGGGTCACCGAACCATGGCAAATCGCCTCCGATCTCGTCGAAGGAGGGGTCACCCCCCAGCTGGTCCAGGAGACACGGGCACGAATCGGCGACGCGGGGATGCCTGCTCTCGTCTCGGCCCTCGCCTCACAGCTCCGGCTCATCCGGCTGGGAAGCGAGATATCGATGGCGGCGTCCCGTATATCTGGCATCGTGAAGGCGCTCAAGGGCTACAGCTTCCTCGACCAGGCTCCGGTGCAGGACGTCGACGTTGTGGCGGGGCTCGAGGACACACTCTCGCTGCTGGCGCACAAGCTCAAGGGAGTCAAAGTGATCAAGCAGTACTCCCCGGAGCTGCCCAGGATCTCGGCCTTTGGCAGCGAGCTGAACCAGGTATGGACCAACCTGATCGATAACGCCGCCGACGCCGTTGGAGACGGAGGCACCGTGATCATCCGGACGCTCGCCATACCGGACGGCATTGCTGTCGAGATCGAGGATGACGGGCCCGGTATACCGACTGAGATCCAGCACAAGGTGTTCGATGCCTTTTTCACCACCAAGGCGCCGGGGCATGGGACGGGCTTGGGCTTGAGGATCAGCTACCAGATAGTGGTCCTGCAGCACAGGGGAAGCATTAGCCTCGACTCGAAGCCCGGAAGCACCGTGTTTCGAGTGGAGCTCCCTTTGGCTCAGAATTAGGAGGCACCAGCTCTTGACCACCATCTGCGAGGATCTGAGGACGATCCCGCATCGTCCCCGGCCACAGGGAGGTTGCGGTGAATGCCTGGCGATCGGCGACACATGGGTCCACCTTCGCTACTGCACCAGCTGCGGAAACGTGGGTTGCTGCGACGATTCCAAGAACACTCACGCCCGCCGCCACGCCCAGGCCCACGGCCACGTAGTCATCCGCTCCCTGGAGCCGGACGAGTATTGGGGCTGGTGCTACACGCACTCGGTGGGGATGCGACTCCCCCCCGAGGAGGATTAGGCAAACCTCAGCTTCCTTCGCTCACATGTGAGCGAAATCGCCTCGAGAATGGGGATCACGCCCCGCAGGGAACGCACTCCAGGTCTCGCACGTGCTCGGAACGATCGCCACTGCCGACAGGGGCGGGCCTCCGCCTCGCCCTCTGAGCGAGACGGAAAAGCTCCGCCTGACGCCGGCGCTCCTCGAGGAGCGACATCGTCAGCTGATATGCGACTTCGGCATGACCGATCATAACGGCCGTCCCTTCTTGACGTAATGGGTCTTTTCTTGTACGATCCTTACTATACCAATTCAAGGTAACAAGTCAAATGGATTTTTCTCATTACAGCACCGACCCGGTCGAACTGGCTGAAGCATTGGTCAACACCGATCAAAGATCGATCGGTGGCGAGGACGGGATCTCGGACCTGGCTGCCCTGGAAGAGTTCCTCGCCCAGTACGAGCCCCTGTGGGGAGGCGTCGCCACTTCCCCAACACAGGCCGACCTAGCCCGGGTCCACACCCTGCGCGACTCTCTTCGCCGGGTGTTCGAAGCACAGGACGAGGGCGATGCCTCGAAGTTGGTCAACGGCATCCTCGCCGACAACACCGCGACCCCTCGGGTCTCGGTCCACAGCGGCCACCCCCACCTTCATTTCGAGCCCATGGGCGCGTCGATGTCGAAATGGCTGGGCGCAGTGACCGCGATGGGGTTGGCGACTGTCATCATCGATCATGGCATCGAACGGTTCGGCGTGTGTTCCTCGGGAACATGCGACGACGTGTTCGTCGATACATCTCGGAATCGCTCGCGCCGTCATTGCTCGTCAACCTGTTCCACACGCGAGGCCGTCGCCGCCTATCGCAGGCGCCAGAGCGACTGACCACCAGGCGGTCGCGTCTCAGCGTTCGAGATGCCGCCTCACGAGGTCGGCGACATGAGAGCCGATTGCAAGGCTTGCTGTGGCTCCTGGTGAAGGAGCGTTGAGGACGTGAACGCTCGTCCCCCGCTCCTCGATCACAAAGTCATCGACCAGCCGTCCGTCCTCCGACACCGCCTGGGCCCTGATACCGGAACCACCCTCGACTAGGTCAGCGGACCGCACCGCGGGAACCAGACGACGCGCCGATCGGGCGTAGATCGGCCGAAATCTAGATCTGACCATCTCAGCGGCTCCCCGGCCCCAGTAACGAGCCGCCAGCCTGCGGAACCCTCGGTACCCAAGCACCTCGCTGAGATCGGCCCAATCACCCCGCTCCCCCCGGTAATGCTCCCGGCCCCGGGCGAGCACCGCGTTGGGGCCGACCTCGACCTCCCCATCGATCCGTCGCGTGAAGTGAACCCCGAGAAACGGGAACCTGGAATCGGGAACCGGATAGATGAGACCGCGGACGAGCTCGGCGGCCTCGGGGGTCAGGGCGTAGTACTCGCCACGAAAAGGAACGATGCGAACGCCG
>CAZKFU010000118.1:0-4765 GCA_964552165.1 uncultured Acidimicrobiaceae bacterium | reverse complement strand
AGAGTTCAGAGGTTCGAAGGTGATGGCTGAACTGACGAGCCCGGCCAGCGAGAAGTTGTAGAGGGCGAACGGTCCTTCGGGGAACTCGCCGCTCAGATCGAACTGAAGGACGCCGTTCACCCACAGCAGGAGGCTCTCCATCGTGTACTCCAGCACCATGGTGTAGGTCGAGTTGTCGGCCCAGCCGGTGTGGCCCAGCGTGGCGGCACGGGCGAGCTCGTTCACTCCCCCACTTGGGTTTCCTGGCCAATTGGTGTGCCCCCATAGCTCGTTCCAGGTCGGCGATCCGGTGACATGGGAGACGGCGAGACCAGCGGGCCCGACCACGGTGCCTCCGCCATCCCCCCAATCGATCGACTGATTCTCCTGACGCCAGTCGATGAGGAGGTAATCGTTGGCAGGGTCTCCTGCCGGTGGCGTGAACCCGAGGGCGACCCCGAAAGCGTCGTTGTCTATCCCGGGGGTGGAGAAGGTCGCCGAGATCCGGTAGCCGTCTGCAGCCATGGGTGAGACAAAGAAAGTAGGGGCACCGTTGACGAGCTGGTTGACCGATTGGCCGTCGGGAGCTACTGCCCAGATGCCCGGGTCGGAGAACGGTCCGCTGCCAGAGTACGACGTCGCCGTCCACGTCGTCAGGTCTGCGGTGGCACCGGCGGCGGGCAGGCTCACCGTAGCCATCAGGGTGAGGGCTATGAGGAGTTTCCCACTGCTGCGCATGGCTTTCTCTCTCCGCGCCCCAACCATCCCCACTGGCGGGACAAGCTAACCACTCTCAGTGGTCAAGAGAAGAGGCCATCCTCCTAATGGGTCCAGCGACCCAGACCACGGGTCGCTCCGCCGCTGCGGCCCGTCTTGCCTCGCCAGCGAAGTCCGGGGCGACCGCTGAGCACGGGGCGGCGCTGGCGGCGCCCCTGTCGATTCAGCAGCCAAGCCCCGTCACTCGTCGTCGCCGGCTAGGTCTTGTAGACGGCACGACGGGTCTCGGTGAGAATCCGCGCCACCTTCCACCTGCGCCGAGTCACCCGCCCGGGCTACCTGCATCACTGGCCGTCGACTGGCGTTGGCCGTCAGGTGTCCCGACGTCCCGTCAAGACCGTCTTGACCCCATCGACCCCGCTTGCGGCGACATCGGTCACGGTGTCAACCGCGGCCTCCCCTATCTCCTCGGCCGCCTCGAGAGCACCTGTGGCAGCGGCCGAGGCGGCGTCCTCGACGCTCAGCCCGACCTCCCGTGCCCCGGAGATGGCTCCCTGGATGGCGCCTCTGGTGACATCCATCACATCCGAGCTCACCTCACCGGCACCATTCACCAATCCCTTGGAGGTGTTGGAAACCGTCTCCAGCACATCGGCTCCAACCGAGGCAGCACCTTTGACGACACCGGAAACGGTGCCTTGCGCCGTCGCCACCAGATCTCCCCCCAGATCCCTGGCGCCCTCGATGGTCGCCTTCCCCACGGCGGCGGCCCCTTCGGCGATGCCGACACTGGTGGACTGAGTCGCCGTTATCACACCCTCGGCGATGCCCGCCGCGGTCTCCGCGACATCGGCGCCCACGGCACCTGTTCCTCTGAGCGCCGCCCGCACCGTGTCCGAGATCGTTCCCACCGTGACGGTGGCTACCTCACCAACGCCCTGGATGATGCCGACAACGACGCCCTTTACGGTGCTGGTGAGCCCGGTCCCCGCCTCGCTCACTGCGCCGAAGGCCCCACTCAGAACCTGGGATGCGGTACCCGTTATGGCGCCGGCAATATCACCGACTCCTTCCAGCGCCTTAACCGTCGCCTCCTTGGCGACTTCGGCCGCTCCCTGAACGACTGAACCCGTTCCTCTCAGCACGCCGGCGATGCCCTGTCTTACTCGACCGCCTTCGCTTTCATCGGCCATGAATCTGTCCTTCCTCCGGTCCGTGAGCCCGAGTGGCCCACCTCGTCACCACCGAGCATGCCGCATTAATCACGATCTGTCTACCGGGAGAGGATTACAAGGACCTAGTGGTCTAGGAAACGGTTCGGATCAGTATCAGATGGTCGGCCGCCGACTCGGCCCCCCAGACCTCACCCGGTCGGCCCAGGATCTGACGCACGTTGCCGGGGTTGTGAGGCAGCTCATAGACGTGGAACTCCTCAGTGGCGGGATCGAAGCGCACCATCGCGTTCGAACCGAAGTCACTGACCCACACCACATCCATATCATCTACATACACGGCGTAGGCCTGGGGGCTTTCACCGGGAAGGCGCCAGGTCGACCACGAATCCGTTGCCGGGTCGTAGCGGCTGAGGTTTCCGCTGTTCCACTCGCTGACCCAGATCGAGCCCGTCGAATCGGCCCACACCCGGCGCGCCCCCTGCGACGGCGTCGGGGGCTCTATGACGTCCACCGAGCCGTCGGCGCTGACCGAGCCCACGTACGACCCGGCGAGTGCGGCATAGAACACCGAGCCGTCGCCGGTGCTGGTGATGCCGTAGGGGCCACCCCCTCCCGGCGAGCGAAAGGTGTCGATCGCACCGGTGGACGGATCGAGCCTCCCGACGTAGCCGCGGCTTCCGGTGAACCAAAGAATGCCGTCTCGGTCGAAGACCGCCGTGTGTGGGGCGGCGTCGACGTCCGGCACCGGGTACCGGGTGACCTCGAGCGTCTCCGGGTCGACCTTGACTATGGCGTTGCCTCGCTGCGCGGTGACCCAAGGCGACCCGTCGGAGTCGACGATGACTCCATGGGGGCCCGAGTTGGGCCCAAGGTCGATATGGCGCGTCATGCCGGTCTCGGGGTCGAGCCAACCCAGCTCGCCCGTGGCCTGAGCGGTGTACCAGACTCCTCCATCTGCAGCAGGGGCCACATCATGAGGGTGCGACCCCGAGGGGACCGGGAACACCTCTATCTCGAGCAACTCCGGAGAGCGCGTGGTCAGGGCCGTGGTCGAGGTGGTGCTCTGTTGGGTAGCAGGCTCGGAGGTGGTGGAAGAGGCGGGGAGCGAAATCGTCGTCGGGGTTGACTCTGGAGGGGTGGATGAACCGCTGACACAGGCTGTCATCAAGAGCCCCAATGTTGCCACCGGCCATCTGGCGGTCATGCCCAAACCCTAGAAGAGGGTGTCGGGTATGGGGGCCGAGGGTCACCCGCCGGCATGACCGAGTGCCCTATCCGGTGAGTGGGACCATCCCTAGCTTGGTCACATGGAGATTCTCCCCCCAGCAGCCTGCATGCAGCTTCTCGAAAGCGAAAAGGTCGCTCACGTCGCGGTCACCGGACCGGAGGGCCCCTACGTCTCCCCGATCTCATTTGTGCTCGTCAACGGTCAGATCTGCTTTCGAACCGGAGCCGGGCGCAGGCTCAATGCCATGCGGAGCAATCCTAGGGTGTGTGTGGAGGTGACGCACACCTCCGACGACGGGCTCTGGCGCAGCGTGATCGTGAATGGTGAGGCTCGGGAGGTTGACAACCAGCCCCTGGGACAGGAGATCGTCTCGGCCCTCCTCCGCAAGTATCGAGCGGAGCTTGGGTCGCCATTGAGCCGCGGGCAGAGCCGACCTTTGCCCGAGCCGGCGGTCTTCATAGCAGTCACCCCCGATGAGATGAGCGGGCGTAGCTCGGGAACCTGGTTTGGGATCCCCTCGAGGCCGGGTCGGCTGTAGATGCTCGTTCACTACTACACCCAGGTGAACGAGCCGATCGGCGGATTAGTCGCGGCCCTCGAGGACATCAGAGTCAACCTTCGGGCATGGGGGGAGTGGGCTTACCGCGAGGGGGAGAGCCTCTACGCCCGAGTCGGACCGGACAAGGGCGGAATCGCCAAGGAGGTCATCCTCGACATCGAGGCCCCCGTGACCCGCGGCGACTCGGTGTTCTACGCAGTCTCATGGTGGGCTACCGGTGCCCGGATGCTGTTTCCTCGTATGCAGGCCGACCTGGTTCTGACCCCTATCGGTGAGAGGATGACACGACTCTCGTTCTTCGGCAGCTACGAGCCCCCGTTCGGGGCGTTTGGGCACCTCCTTGACAGAGCGGTGCTCGGTCGTGTCGCCGACGCCACCGTCAAAGCGTGGGTTGACCGGATCGCTGCCGAGATGGTGCCTTCACTCGGGTAACACCGCTTCGACCACCGTTCCGTCACCCAGTGCCGAGGTGATCACCAGCTTTCCCCCTCGAGCTTCGGCGCGCGCCTTTAGATTGCCGAGACCCAGCCCGGTCAGGGCAGTCTCCGGTTCGAAGCCCGAACCGGAGTCGATGACCGATACGACAAGGCTCTTCGCCACCCTGTCCAGCCGCACCGTGATCGAAGGCGACCCAGAGTGGCGAAGGGCATTCGATGCCGCCTCCTTGACGATGTAGAGAACGTCATTGGTGAGGGGGTGATCGGCATCAAAATCGCCGGTCCTCATCTCGACACCGATCTCGACCTCGAAAGGGGCGCTCAGCTCGTCGAGCATCGCGGTCAGGGCGCGTCCCAGGTCGTTGGCCCGGGCGTCCTCGACCCGCAGATCGAAGATGAGCCTCCGGAGAGAGGTAATGACCCCGTCGAGCCGCCCCACCGCGGTCTCTAGCTCGGAGGCGAAGGCCTGGTTGTCGATCCGGGCGGCCAATCCCTGAAGGGACAGCCCCAGCGCAAAGAGATCCTGGATGATCGAGTCGTGCAAATCCCGAGCAATCCTCTCGCGGTCTTCGACCACGGCGAGCTTGTTGAGTCGCTCCTGCAACCGCGCCGTCCCCACAGCCGCACCTGCGATCACCGCCAGTGCTTCGACCATCACCTCGTCGTCCTC
>CAZKFU010000117.1:0-4808 GCA_964552165.1 uncultured Acidimicrobiaceae bacterium | reverse complement strand
CGGGCCAGCGCCACCAGCTCCCGGCCCCCGACAACGGCGGCGCCGAGGCCCGCAATCACGATGGAGAACTCTCCTCGCGCCACCAGCGCCACGCCGGCGCGCAGGCTCCCCCGCCGCCCGATTCCCTGGCGGCGAGCCGACCACCATCCGACCGTCAACTTGGTGATACCGGTTACCGCAGCCAGCGCAAGAGCCACCCACACCACCTCTCCGATGTCGGCGGGATCGGTGCGAAGCCCAAAGAAGACGAAGAAGACAGCGGCAAAGAGGTCACGGAGCGGTGTCAGGAGGGAACGGGCCCGCGTCACCGCCTCGCCTGAAACGCTGATGCCCACCAGAAATGCTCCCACGGCCGCCGAGATACTCGCCCGCTCGGCAATCCCCGCAATCAACAATGTAAGACCGAAGATGGATAGCAGGCTCACCTCGTCGGAGCGGTGGAAGACCATCGCGCCGAGGCGATCGCCGTGGCGCGAGGCGATCGTTATCGCCGCCACCATGATGAGAACGGCGAACAACACCGTTACGGCGGCTGTGGCGGCGGTGCCTCCCAATGCCAGCACTCCCAGGATGGGGAGAAGCACCGCCATCGCCAGGTCCTCGAACACGAGGATGGAGAGCACCGTGGGAGTCTCACGGTTGCTCAACCAGCCGTGGTCGCTCAGCAACTTGGCCACGATCCCGCTCGACGAGATATAGGTGATTCCGCCGAGGAAAACAGCCGGAATGGGGCCCCACCCCAGGAACAGGCCAGCAAGGAAACCTGGGGTGAAGTTGAGGAGGAAATCGAGCGCACCGGGCACGGCCACCGAACGCAAAGCCGCCATGAGCTCCGCCGCCGAGTACTCCAGCCCCAGCATCAGAAGAAGGAAGATCACGCCGATCTCGGCACCGACCTCGATGAAGGCCTCCGAGGTGACCAACGGAACCAGCCCTCCCTCACCCACGGCCAGACCGGCCAGAAGGTAGAGGGGTATCGGCGAGATGCCGAGGCGGCCGGCCAGGCGCGCCATGATCCCCAGGACGAGCACCACGGCACCCAACTCGACCAGAAAGGTGGCCGGGTTCCCCATTCCTCAGCCGGAGTGCAGTAGCTCTTGGACCTCTTGCACACCCTCGGGGGTGCCCACCACCACCAGGGTGTCCCCGGGCTCGAGCTGAAAGTCGGGCCCGGGCGCCGGAATGGCCTCCTCGCGACGAATCACCGCCACCACCGATACCCCGGTGCGGGTCCGTATCCGGGCGTCACCAATGGTGGCGTCGGCGTAGGGCGACCGTTCCTCAACCGGGAGCCAATCGATGGCCAGACCCTCGACCTGTTGCTGGAGGTGGGTGAGGTTCTCTATCACCGTTGACCCTCCAAGCGCCTCCACGAGAGCGTGGCTGTCCCCGTCGGAGAGCTTGACGTTGACCACAACCATGTCGGGGTCGTCGGAGCGACAAACGAAGAGCTCGCGCCGTCCAATCCGATGGTGGACCACACCAACCCGTCGCCCGTCTTCGGTATTGAACTCATACCTGACACCGACTCCGGGGAGTGCGGTCTCTTCGATCTTGGCCACTTCCTTTGGCCTCCTCGAGCCGTGGACTCCAACGCACGTTACCGACTCCCCAGCCCCCTTTTCGCGCAGGAAGCGGATCGAATTCCGCTCGATCCGTGTGCGAAAACGAAGTGGGTGGTATCGGATCCGGCGCCTACGGGGGCACGCTAACCCGCCACTCCTCAGTCGTCGGAAAAGGAGGTGGCCTCACCCCACATCATCACCCTCCCCGAAGGCGCCGTGGCCCCTTCCTCCTCGAGGGTTACCGTGATCACCCGGTAGTGGTGGGGATCGACCCCCGACCACAGCCCGATCGGTACCACGCCCTCCCGCATATGGAACGAGCCCACGGGGACGATCTCACCGTTGCTACCCATCCACGCCTGGTAATAGCTGCCGGCCGGTGCCGGGTCGAGCCCCTCGACATCGAGGTAGATCGACCACCCGCCTTCCGTCGCCCGCACCGATGCCGTGCCTTGGGCCACCACCGCAAGCTCCGTCCCCGTTAGAGAAATCACTGCCAGCGGTGGTGTCTCCACCTCGGAGCCGATGAGACCGGAGGCAGCCACGACCCAGGCCACCGCGGCCACCGCCGCCGCCGCAGCAGCCCACCTCCCCCAACGTGGCCGCCGGGTGATAGCACGGTCGATGCTCGCGCCGAGCCCCATTGGCGGCTCCGCCCATGTGGCCGAATCGGCAAGCAGGGCGCGCGTAAGGTCGAGCCGCATCAGCTGAGCCCGGGACTCACCGCTCTCGACGCCGCTCTCGAGGTACTCGGCGTGCTTTTCGTCTCTATCCATCCTCAATATCCCTCTACGACCCGGGTGACCATGCGGTTCCTCATGCACCGTCCTCGATGACGTGACGGAGTAGGCCGGCCAACCGGAGATGGGCACGATGGGACCGTGACTTGACGGTCCCCACCGGGATACCGAGGCGCTCTGCGGTCTCATCATGGGTGAGCCCATAGAAGTGGGTGAGCCGTATCACGTCGCGCTCCTCGAGCGAGAGCTGAGCGACGGCGGTTCGGACCTCAAATGCCTCCCAGGTCTGCACGATCCCGGGCGGCGTCACCGCCACCTCCACCTCATCGATTGCCCGACCCGAGAGCCGGCGCCTCTCCCGCCGCCAAATGTCGATGGTGGCCCGGCGAGCGATGGCGTATATCCAGGGGGCGAACTCACGATCGGGGTCGAAGCTGGCAGCTCCCTGCCACGCCTTGACAAAGGTCTGTTGGGTTGCGTCGGCGGCAAGATCCCGATCACGAAGGATGCTCAGTGCCACGGTGAACACGGGTCCGGAGTAGATGGTGTAGAGCTCGCCGACCGCCGAGGGATCACCGGTGCAGAACCTCTCCAGAAGGTGGCGATCCATCACCAGATTCTTACAGACGAACCGTGGTGTGGGGAACGGCGTATTGGTTACAGGAGGAGGATGATGAAAAGAACGATTCCGACCCTGGCTTTTCTCCTTGCCATAGCTGGCTGCGGCGGCGCAACCTCGGACGGCGACGACTCCGAGACCACCACGACCGCTTCGTCCGGCCCCGCCGTCAGCACCGCCGAGACCTCGCTGGGGACGGTCCTGGTCGACCCCGACGGGCTCACGCTCTACATCTTCACCAACGACACCGGACCTGACAGCACTTGCTACGACGAGTGCGCCGTCACCTGGCCACCGGTCCCGGCCGTGGTCACCATCTCCCCCGAACTGGACGAGTCGCTTTTCGGATCGACGACCCGCAACGACGGAAGCGAGCAGCTCACGGTATCGGGGCAGCCGCTGTACCTTTTCGTCGGCGACTCCTCGCCGGGTGATGTCAACGGCCAGAACATCGAAGGCATCTGGTTCGTAGTCGGCCCCGACGGAGTCGCCATCGGGCTCGAGGCCTCCGGATCACAATCGGGGACGAACATCGCCGATGGCTACGGCTACGGGAGCGACGACGAGTGACCCGACAGGCAAGGCTCGTGGTGCTGGCCACTGTCATCGCCTGCGTCGTCGCCTCGGGTGGCGACGACGCAGGCGAAGAAACAACTACGACCACCACCGCAACCGAGACCACGGAGCCACCGTCGCCGACCACCCAGCCGGAAGAGACCACCACCACCGACACCACGCCGCCACCGCCCCCCGAGCCCGCGGTCTCGGTTGCCGACACCGACCTTGGTGAGTTGCTGGTAGACCCCGACGGCTTCACTCTCTACATCTTCACCAACGATCCCGAGGGGCAGAGCGTTTGCAACGATGCCTGCGCCGCCACCTGGCCCCCGGTCGCCGCCGACGTGGCGATAGACGCCTCGCTCGACGCCGAGATGTTCGGAACCGCCACCAGGGCCGACGGAAGCGAGCAGCTGACGGTGAACGGGCAACCCCTGTACACGTTCTCCGGGGACTCCGCGCCCGGTGACGTCAACGGCCAGGGTCTGAACGGCGTCTGGTTCGTGGTCGACCCCCAGGGCAACCCGGTGGGAGCCGGCTAGACCCGGCTACCGTCACCGGCCGTGGATCCGGTGATCGTTGACGGGGGCCCCCTGACACCTCAGCAGGTAGTGGCGGTGGCCGAGAAGCGGGCCACGGTGTCCCTGGCGCCCGTGGTGGCGAAGAGGATCGCTCCGGCACGGGCCGTCGTCGAACGTGCCCTCGAGTCGGGGGAGATCGTCTACGGGGTCACCACCGGGTTCGGAGCCCTCGCCACCACCCCCATCGGACGGGATCAGATGCGCCAGCTCCAGCACAACCTCCTTCGCTCACACGCCGCCGGGGTCGGCAAGCCCCTCCCCCCCGAGGTCGTCCGAGCCATGCTCCTCCTCCGGGCGCGCACCTTGGCCCAGGGTCACTCCGGCGTCAGGGCGCTGATCGTGGAGCGACTAATCGACCTGATACAGCGCGACATACTCCCCGTGGTCCCGGCGCAAGGCTCGGTTGGCGCCTCGGGCGACCTCGCCCCCTTTGCCCATCTCGCCCTTCCCCTCATCGGGGAGGGCATGGTGTTGGTGAATGGGGAGTCCAAGACCCCCGATGCCGCCGGGTTGGAGCCCGTCCAGCTGGAGGCCAAGGAAGGCCTCTCCCTACTCAACGGGACCGAGGGAATGACTGCCATGGGAGTCCTCGGATTGCATCAAGCGCGACGGCTGGCGGCCGCCGCCGACACCGCGGTGGCGCTGACGATCGAAGCCCTGCTGGGAAGCGCGCGACCTTTCAGGGCCGATATCCACAACCTGCGACCGCATCCCGGCCAAGTGGCTTCCGCGGAGCGGATAGCCC
>CAZKFU010000116.1:0-4870 GCA_964552165.1 uncultured Acidimicrobiaceae bacterium | reverse complement strand
CCCTCATAGGTATTCAAGGAAGGCTAACGCGACGGTTCCATTCGTGAGAACCGAGCGGTTCGGACCTCTGGAATCTGTCACCGGGTTCTGGTACGTTATCGAACAAATGTTCGATAACGCAGTGTCGGATCAAGGTACAGGAATCGGCCCCCCACCGGGAACCCTGATCGCGAAAATCCGCAAACTCCACGGCATTCGCGATCCGTAGCTAGCTGAAGGTGTCACAAGCCGCGGGATCCCCCGAGTCGTACCCGGTCGTGAACCATTGTGATCGCTGTGCCGACGACCCGTGTGTCCAGGTCTCGGGGTTGACCTGGCCTTGGGCTTGGCCCTGGATACGGTCGTCGCCAACCGCCTCGGCGGCTTCGATGGCTTCTCGGATCTCACCGGGATCGAGCTCGATATTGGCGCCGGTCTCCGTGCCCACTCGCAGCGTCGACGCCCAGACGCCGGCGAAACAGTCGGCCTGGAGCTCCATCCGCACACTGAGATCGTTGGCCCGGCCCGGGTCTTCCTGCTGTAGCTGACGAACCCTCTCGTTGACGCCAATCACGGTCTGGATGTGATGGCCGAACTCGTGGGACAACACATAGGCGGGGGCAAGGTCACCCTTGGCACCGAACTGGTCTCGGAGCTGGGCGAAGAAGTCGAAGTCGAGGTAGATGCTCTCGTCGAGCGGGCAGTAATGAGGCCCGATGCGCTCATCGGCGCCCCCGCAGCCCGAGTTGGTGAATCCGTCGAAGATGACGAATCCCGGGGTCCGGTAGTCGGTGCGACCCGATTGCTCGAAGATCTCCTTCCACAGGGCGTCGTTGTCGACATAGACCGCGTTCATGTATTCACGGAATTCGGCGTAGGGGTCGGTGGCGGGATCGATGGTCCCGGAGGGCGTTACCACCTGCCCTCCTGGTTGAAGTTGTTCCAGGATCTCCTCCAACCCACCACCACCACCACCACCACCTCCGCCCAGGAACAGGGCGAGGATCAAGGCCAGGATTCCGCCGATGCCGCCACCGATGGCGAGCCCCGGCCGGCGTCCTCCCTGTCCGCGCCGGTCCTCGACCTTGGTGCCCAGCTCCTTCTTCTTGTAACGGACCAACTCTTTCCGATCTCGGGAACGGAGACGCTACCCAAATTGTTGGAGTTACGAAAGGATGGTTCGGATGTTTGGACGCGACAAGACCGAGATGACGCCACCTTCGGCCGCCCTCCCCGGCCGCGATGAGGCGGTGGCCGTTCCCGAGGTGCATTTTGTCAACGGAAACCCGCTGGTACCCCCGTTTCCGGAGGGAATGGACACCGCCGCCTTCGGGATGGGGTGTTTCTGGGGCGCCGAGCGGAGGTTCTGGAAGATGCCGGGTGTCTACTCGACCGCAGCCGGCTACTCGGGCGGCTACACCCCCAATCCCTCATACGAGGAGGTGTGCTCGGGTCGCACCGGCCACGCTGAGGTGGTCCTCGTGGTCTACGACCCGGCGGAGGTGTCCTACGAAGAGCTGTTGAGGGTGTTCTGGGAGACCCACGACCCCACCCAGGGGCTGAGGCAGGGAAATGACATCGGGTCCCAATACCGCTCGGCGATCTACACCACCAGCGACGCCCAGCTCGACACCGCCAAGCGATCGCTCGACGTCTACTCCGCGGTGCTCGACGGACGCGGCTTCGGCCCTGTCACCACCGAGATCGCCCCTCTTGGGGCCTTCTACTACGCCGAGGGCTACCACCAGCAGTACCTGGGGAAGAACCCCCACGGCTACGACTGTCATGCCAACACCGGGATCGCATTCCCCGGGCTCGACTGAGCTCAGCCGGCGGCGACGAGCACCCCGGCAACCAGAGTGGGGACGTCGGCGGCGGGATCGAAGACTTGTTCCACGTCGGGGATCACACCGATGTCTCCGAAGTCGTGGCCCCCTGGGGTCAGCCAGCGGGCGACAGTCAGCTTGAGCCCTCCACCGTTGGAGAGGTTGAAACGCTGTTGAACGGTGTTCTTCCCAAACGACGGCTCACCCACAATGGTGGCTCTCCCCCTCTCCTGGAGAACGGCGGCTACCACCTCCGACGCCGAGGCGCTTCCACCGTTCATCAGCACCACCAACGGGAGGTCGGGGGGAACCAAACCGCCGGAGATCACCGCGTACGGAATCGACTCCGTCGGGCTCTGGGTGACCACCACTTCACCTCCCTCGAGGAACTGGGAGGCGATGCTCACCGCAGCGTCGAGCAGACCTCCTGGGTTGTCACGCAGGTCCACCACCAGCATCTCTGGGCTCTGTGCCATGAGCCCTTCCAGGGCCGATCTCACCTGCTCGTCTGAGTTGTCGGTGAACAGGTTGAGACGGAGGTAGGCGGACCCATCGACCATCTGCCACTCGACCACGGGCACGGAGACCGCAGCCCTCGTTATCTGGAACTCGAGTCGAGTGCCGTCGCGCTCTATCCCTATCGTCACCGTGGTGCCGGCCTCGCCTCGAACTTTTGCCGTCACCTCGTCGATGGTGCGGTTCTCGACGCGCCGACCGTCCACTGAGACCACGACATCGCCCCTCAGCACACCGGCCCGTTCCGCAGGCCCACCCGCGATCGTGGAGACGATCGTCAGGACGCATGTCGAGGAGAGGACGGCGCAGGGGACGACCTCGCCATCGCTGCCCTCCTCGTCTGCAGAAACCAAGGCACCGATCCCCTGGATCTGGCCAATCTGCTCTTCCTCCACCAGAGCGAGTGCATCGGCGTCGAGATACACCGAGTTGACATCGAGCGCTTGTGTCATTCCCATCACCGCCGCCTCGGCGCCCTCGGAGTTGGACTCGACTTCACCCGACCACGCGCTGCACACCACCGAGAACGACGGGGTTGGCAGAGGGCAGACGAGGTCGAGCCCTTCGGGGGCGCCATCGAGGGCGAGCACTCCTCGCCGCGCCGCGGCGGCGAGTTCGTCATCGCCCACATCACCGGCGTAGTGGCGGCTGATGAGCCCATAGGCCTCGCAAAGGATCGCAGCCTCCGACGGAGCATCATCGCATTCGACGAGTTCGACGGTCGAGGAGGTATCCGGTATAGACGTCGATGTCGGCGCAGGGGACACCGCGTCGTTGTCTCCCTGGGTGCACGCCGCCGCCACGAGCGCGATTGCCAGGAGAAGGGCTGATGACTTGAAGGATCGGTTCATGTGGTCTCGGCGAGAACGAGACTCACCAGCTCCTCTACCGACACGTCCCGTGGGAAGTCGAACGCGATGTCGGGTGAGAGGCCGGCGGGGGCTACTGATTCACCTGAGGGGGTTAGCCAACGGGCCACCGTCACTCGGAGCTCGCCGTCGTTTCTCAGACGGAATGGTATCTGGACCGTGTTCTTACCAAACGATGGGGATCCCACCAGGACGCCACCGGCGCGGTCCCGGAGTGTTCCGGCCAGGACCTCGGCTGCCGACGCCGACCCCCCGTTCATGAGAACGATCGTCCGTACCCCTGTGGCGATACCACCGGGGAACGCTTCGTGTGACTCGACTTCGTCTCCGGGCCCGACGGTGGAGAGGATCTCGCCCTCGGCTACGAACTGGGAGGCCACCAGGATCACCGACAACAGAAGGCCACCGGGGTTGTCGCGCAGATCGATGACAATGGTGGAGGCAGCTTCGGCGCGGAGCTCGACGAGAGCCTCTGTTACCAGAGCCGCGGTGTCGAATCCGAAGTCGGGGATCAGGAGATAGCCCACACCGGGGCTGACAATGCGCCCGTCGACCTCGGGGAAGTCCACGGTCCCCGGCATGAGGGTCACCGTTGTGGTTACGCCATCGCGTTGCACCCCGACCATGACGGTGCTGCCGTCGGTGATGGCGGCGACCACGTCGACCAGCGCTTTACCCTCTACCGACTCACCCCCAATGGTCTCGATGACGTCGCCCGGCTCGAGTCCGGCGACGTCTCCGGGTCCCCCTTCGACCACGAACACCACCCGCAACGGGCATGACCCGCCGACGAAGCGGCATCGGGAGCCGGCAGCGTCGGTTGCATCGAGTAAGACGCCAATCCCTCCGATGATCCCGTCCTCCCGCAATTCGCCCGCCAAAGCAGGGGGCAGATACAGGGTGAATGGGTCGAGCGAGAGCTCGATCATGGAGCGGACAGCCGCCTCGACGGCCTCCTCAACAGACATCTCTCCAAACCTCAGCCGCTCGGCGATGGCGGCACAAACGGGCTCCAACGCCACCTCCGGGAGGGCGCACACCAAGAGGCGGGGGGCCTCGGTAGCGGTTCCATCAGGGGCGGAGGTGACTCCAAGGCGGGCGGAGACTGCCAACTCCTGCAAATCGAGCGGTTGGTCGACGTGGTTCTCGACTATCAGGTCAAAGGCCTCGCACAGCAGGGCGAATGCCACCGGCGGCGTTTGCTCGCAACTTCGAACCTCGTATTCGAGGGGTGGCGGGAGGGTCACGGTCGGCGATGGCGGTGCGGCGCTGGTCGCGACCGGAGAAGTGGTCAGGGGGGCTGCGTTTCCGCTGCAGGAGATGACGGCCACGGCAAGGAGGGCGACGGCGGCTTTCACCTTCCCATTATCGACGTTCTGCCTCCGGTACCGTGACCCGGTGCGGAAGAGGGTCGATCTCAGGGCACCTGGGGCGGAGCCGACGCCGCGGGACATAGTGAAAGGCCGCTGGGCCGACGTCGAGGGTGACCCCGACCAGGTCATCGATACCGGCTCCTCCTACGCCCTGCCCGGACTGGTCGACGGCCACTCCCATCTGGCCGTTGAGACCCTCAATTGGGAGCCGGGCGACCCCGAGGGCGCCGCGGCCCGAGCCTTATTGGCTTTGCGAGGAGGCGTCACCCTCGTTTTCGACAAAGGGTGGCGAGACGAGACCGTCCTC